>DASSKS010000099.1:0-3115 GCA_035690245.1 Halococcus sp.
TGACGTATGGTTCGCAGGGTTAAGTGATTTGAGAAGTACTGTCGGACAGATTCAACTCGGTTGGCGGACTAGGTTTTGAGAGCTGAGTTTGCCTGATTTGGTGAGTATGGTGTAACGGGATTTCGCATTACCCGTGACAAAGGAGAACCACAGGCCCACTTGTTTCCTTGCTACGAGACGGCTTCGCCGTCTCGGTATCTCGCAGGAGCGAAGCTCCTGCGGACTCATCGGAAGACCGGATCTTTCGAACCACGTCGGGTGCGCTCGTTTCACTCATCCCTTGCACGCTGACTCGCGCGCCAACCGCCACCCAACGGTAAACGGGTTTCCACCGACAGTATCATCCATTAGGGAACGGAATATCGAACGATGCTCGAAGGAGTGAACGTCGCACTCGGTGTCACGGGGTCGATTGCGGCGGTCAAAACCATAGAACTCGCCCACGAACTCCGTCGTCAGGGAGCCACCGTCCGCGGCGTGATGACCGAGAGCGCACGGGGAATTATCAATCCGTGGGCACTCGAATTCGCCACCGAGAACCCAGTCGTGACGGAAATAACAGGGCAGGTCGAACACGTCGCGCTCTGCGGACGGGAGGGCTGGGCCGATGTCCTATTGATTGCGCCCGCGACGGCGAACACCGTGGGGAAGGTTGCTGCCGCTGTCGATGATACCCCTGTGACAACCACAGCGACAACCGCACTCGGGACCGGAATGCCGGTAGTAATCGCGCCCGCGATGCACGAACCGATGTACGACCATCCCGGCGTACTGGAATCCATCGAGCGCGTCGAGTCGTGGGGCGTCGAGTTCGTCCCACCGCGCATCGAGGAAGGAAAAGCGAAAATCGCTTCTATCCAATCCATCGCGCTCGCCACCGCACGGGCCACGGGACGAAATCCACTCGCCGACCATCGAGTAGTGGTTACGAGCGGTCCCACAGCCGAGGAAATCGACCCCGTTCGCATACTCACCAATCGATCCTCTGGAAAAACCGGACGGGCGGTCGCGCAGGCGTGCTACGCGCGCGGTGCGGACGTGACGCTCGTCCACAACGGAAGCGAGGTTCCCTATGCCGATGTCGAAGGAGTCGAGAGTGCCGCCGAGATGCTTGCCGCGGTCGAGAACGCGGTCGAGGAAGGCGATGCACTCGTCTCGGCGGCGGCCATCGGCGATTACACCGCCGAAGCAAGTGGCGAGAAGATTCGCTCTGGTCAGGAGGAGTTGACGCTCGCCCTCGAACCCACCGTAAAGGTTCTCGATTCGGTTCGTGACTCGTGTCCTGAGCTTCCCATCGTCGGGTTCAAAACCGAGACGAGCGGCGAGGACGATGAAATGGTCGAAGCCGCCCGCGAGACGCTTTCGCGCGTGGGTCTCGCGTTCGTGGTCGCAAACGACGCGAGCGTGATGGGCGAAACCGAGACGCGCGCGCTCGTGGTTCGTGCAAACGGCTACGATGCGTATGCGGGTGATAAATCCGGTCTCGGAGCACGTGTCGCAGAGGAGTTAGCCACAGAACTCGAATAGTTCCGGTCGGCACTCTCATCGACATAGACCACCATGCTGCTGATGGTACACCCGCTGTCATAGAGGAATCTGTCCACCCGATGGGCTTCGTACCCTTTCATATACTGGTCGATGTCGGTGGCGTTGTCGTAGTCCACAGTACACGTCTCCGTTTCAGAGAACGCGATGACGATGGGTGGGCGCTCGTCATTTTGGACGATTCGTTTCACAATCGCAGCATCGTCCGTACTATCCATGTGCGCGCCGTACATCTCCAAATACCACGCAAAGGGGAGGCGATTGAACCACGCGGTCCCGCCCGGCGGGATGGCATTTGCCGACCCGTTCTGTATGTAGAGTTCGTCGCCATCGAAATCGGGGTCGTCGCCGTAGAACAACACGTCGGTGCCGTCGTTGGTGGTGCTGATTCGCTGGAGTTCGTGAAGTAAGGGTTTCAGGTCGCTTTTCGATTGGGCGTACTGGACGAGTTCGTTGTCCGTACTTTGGGGGTGGACGAACGACGTGCCGTAGGCTGTTGTGCCCACCTGTCCGGCAGCAATGAGAAGAACGAGTGCCGCGGCGATGGCGGGGAAGGCGTTGTCGTTTCTGAGACTGTCCAGCCCGATACGACCGACGAGCGCGATTCCAACTGCTGCCGGGACGACGAGCGGAACCACCATGTAAAGTACCTCCCACGGGAAGGGGTCGGCGACGATAATCGGATAGCTGAAACAACTCGCAAGCCCCCAAAAAAAGGTAAAGGCCACCACGTCGTGCGGGCGCTCGCCGGCATAGCGGTCCGCGAGGAAGCCAACGACCGCGAACACCAGTACGACGATTCCGCCCTCGCGGAGGACGGGCCAGAACGCCTCGGCGGCGGAGAGATACGAGGCCTCGTTGCCGCTGCCCCACTGGGCGACGAAGGAATTCCACGACCCGAGGACGGCCTCGCCGACGAGCGCGGGCAGGAGGGTCGGGTCCGAAAGCGTCGCGCCGAGCGTCGGTTCCGGCACCGCCTGTTGCCCGCGCGGAGCATAGAAAAACACGACGATAGCGAAAAACTCGATAAATGCGAGCGCAAAGTGGCCAGCCCAGCGCCAGTCCTTTTTCACCCTTCGCGTTACCCGTTCGTAGGCCGTTCTCAGGAATCTGCGGTCGCTGACTCGATTGACCACGAGGCGGCGGTCGAACAGCAAAAACGCCGCGCCGGCCCAGATGACCGGAAAGACGAGCGCGTTCTCCTTGGTCGTGAACGCGAGCGCGAAGAAGGCAGTTCCGAGATAGAGATTCGCGGGCTGTCGGTGGTCGTAGGCCCGGAGGAAGAACCCAAACGCCACGAGCATAAATCCCGCAAGAAGCACGTCGTTGCGATAGAATCGGGAGTAATAGAGTAAAAGAGGATTCGCCGCAAGCAACAATGAAAGGGCTACCGTCTCTGAATCCCGGAGTCGATGGCGAAAGAGCAGCGCAGACAGCGAGAGCAGTCCTCCAATTATGGCGACGACGAGTCGCATCGAGAAATCCGAGGCTCCGACGAGCGCGAACACGTAGCTATCGACGATAGCGAGAAATGGCCCGTGGACGATGGGGCGATACCAGTACACCCCCG
>DASSKS010000100.1:0-2466 GCA_035690245.1 Halococcus sp.
TTGCGCGCGTCGTCCGCGGGACCGCACTCAAGGTCTTAGAGGACGAATACATCGATGCGACGGTCGCCCTCGGCGCACGCGACCCCAGAGTACTGGCTCGCCACGTGCTACCGAACTGTCTCGCACCAATCACCGTCCAAAGCACCCTGAATTTCGGGCTTGCCATCATCGACATCGCCGCCCTCTCGTTTCTGGGCTTCGGCGCACAGGCCGGCACGCCCTCGTGGGGATTGATGCTGTCGCTGGGCGTCGAAAACGGTCTGCTGACTGGCAAGTGGTGGATGTCGTTCTTTCCGGGGCTGTTCCTCGCTGTCACGGTATTAGGATTCAATCTCTTGGGCGATGGGATGCGCGACGCGCTCGACCCGCGGATGCGCGATGCCGTCGACTAAATGGGCAGAGAGTGGCTCCGCCCCCGGATTCGCCTTCTCGGGATGGCTGGCGTGCTCGGCGTTCTCGTCGGCGTCGTTGGAACCGCCGCGCTCGCCTTCCTTAGAAACCCGCGCTTTGCCAGCACGCAGGTGTTTGCTGTGGGTGCGCTCGTGTTCGGATTCGCGGTGCTCGGGTGGTCTGGGTCTGCGCTCGCCGGGCGTGGAATCGAGACGATGCAGCGTCATCTCGATACCGCTACTGAGTGGACCGAACGCGATTCCCGCCGGGCAATGACTCGTATCGCCGGGTTCGGCGCAGGCGTGATGATCGGTGTTGTCGCGGTGACGACACTCTTCTAACGGACTTCTCGTGGACGAAATCATCCCTACTATCGGCACAAGTATATCATACGATTCCTCTGTGAATTGACCGTCATTACGGATTTGTACCCGAGTACGAACCAAATACAGCAGACCGGCAGTATCTCTCTCGAACTCGAACGAATCAATTGGAAACTGACAGGAAGAACTATACTATCGCGTGGCGACAACCCACACGAACGATGGGGGCGCTCGATGACATCGCGTTTCTCGCGCGTTCACAGAATCGCGTGGCGGTGCTCGAAACACTGACAGCGGGTCTGTACGACCGTGCTGCGCTTCGAGAAGCGACCGGCATACCCCGACCGACGGTCGGGCGAATCATCAATGACTTTCAGGCTCGTGGGTTGGTAATCCAGCGCGGGAACCAATACACTACCTCGCCGCTCGGCGACTTTCTCGCAACCGAGTTCCAGTCGTTACTGGAGGGAGCAGAAACCATGCGAAAGCTGCGCGGCGTGGTCGAGTGGCTTCCGACCGACGAGTTCGATTTCACGCTCGACCACTTCGCTGACGCCACCATCACGACGCCGCGTCCGGGCGACCCGACCGCACCGGTTCGGCGGTCGGTGGCGTTGGCTCGTGAGGCAGCCCACATCCGCTTCATCTCCGGTGCGTTCGTGCCCCCGATTTACGAGGTGATCTGGCAGCGAACCATCCATGAAGACCAGACCGCCGTGGCAGTCCTCTCAGACGACGTTATCGACATGATGCGCGAAGACCCCGAGGTGGCGGAACTGGCGCGCGAGACCATCTCCTCGGGAGGAGCGACGTTGTATCGCTGTGCTCACCCATGTTCCTATCAGATGGCCGTTGTCGATGAGGCGCTCGTGGCGCTGTTGGTGCTCGACGACGATGGACACGCACACGCGGTCATCGATACCGAAGACGAGGCGGTTCTCTCGTGGGTTGCCTCCACAATCGACGTCCACCAGCGCGAGGCACACCTTTTAGACTCCGATTCGTTCACGGTATGAGCGATGCTCACAGCATGAACATTTCTCACCGAGAATCATTATCGTAATCGCCGCTAATCCCTAGCGTGGTGCGTTGCCTTCCCACACGGAAGGTACAATTCGTATCCAGAGGAACGAATATGATAACCAAGTCGAACGGTCGAACCGACGAACCGGAACGCGGGAGGAATAGCACATACGGAGTCAGCAGACGGCGTGTACTCCAAACACTCGGCGTGGGCGCGGGTCTCGCCGCGTTCAGCGGCGTCGGCGCAGCTCACGGTGACGAAACCGGAACCGAGACTATCCCCGTTGACAAGCTCGCGGATGGTAATGCCCTCATCTCCGACCACGAGGTCCACCCCGTCTATGGATTTTCGTCCCAATCCGCGAAGGTCGGCCCACCCGTCCAGCCCGACCACGAAGTACAGCTGCTGATTCGCCCGCGCGAGGGTGCGTCGATACCGATTCCCGAGTTCTTCTTCGAACCCACGGGACTGTACATTGAACCGGGCGACACGGTGAAGTTCAACGTGGCAACGCCCGACCACAACGTGGTGGCCTATCACCCACAGTTCGGCTACGCCCGGCGGGTTCCACAACTGGTGATGCCGTTTTCGTCACCGATACTGCCGGCGGGTGGGTACTGGCTGTACACCTTCGAGAAGCCGGGCGTCTACGAGATGCGCTGTGCACCCCACGAGATCTTCGGAATGGTGATGCGCATCGTCGTCGGCGAGGTGAGCGGTCCCGCTGCC
>DASSKS010000101.1:0-3822 GCA_035690245.1 Halococcus sp.
AACGCGGGTCGTCCGAGTCGGCGTCGTTCGGGGTCTTTCGATGGACCGCGAATCTTATCAACGATGGTGGTGTGAAACGTTGTGAGAACAATGGTCTCCGATGACGCGGCTAGTTCGTCCTGGCGCGGCGTTCCCGGACGGCTCCTCTCGGGGCTGAACAGCGCAGAGCGAACAGACCGACCCGCCGGGTCGATACCCCTCTCGACCGAGACCGTCTGTGAGCTACTCAGCAACGCCCGACGGCGCGCGGTCATCGTGCATATCGCTGCTCTCGATGCGGAAGAAACCGTCCAGATGGGAGACCTCGCGCGAACCATCGCCGGCGAGGAACACGACATTCCACCGGAAACGGTTTCGGCAGAACAGCGAAAAACGGTGTACGTCTCCCTCCTCCAGAATCACCTCCCGAAACTCGATGCCGCAGGCGTCGTCGAGTGGAACGACCGCTCGGGTGACATTGCTCGTGGAGAATGTGTCGAGGAACTCGCAGCACTCGTCGAGTCAATCGTGCGTGCCTGTGAACCAGAGCGCGAACACGCCGCCTAATAGACTATGCGCTCCTCTCAAGTCATCGCCGCAATCGTCGTCGGACTATCCATCCTCGCCGGTATCGGCGTGTTCGTAACGCTCGCTACCGCTATCTCCCTGGTAGCGGCAATCATCGTACTGGCCGTTGTCCTGTGCTGTATCGTGGCGATGAGTGCGCTCGGGTCACACTCGCGGCGGTGGCTCTCGAACCCCTACTGGTAGAGTTATCAGAAATTTTGAAATCTCGTTCCAATCATTGACGAACAGGTGTATCGGCCATCTTTGAATTTCGCCACCTATTCGTCGGTCGGCTCTGCGCTCGTCTGTGCGTCATCGGGTTCGTTCACCGGACTCGATGGATGGTAGTCGGTATCGTACTCTCCCACCTGTTCATCGAGTCTGTCGGGATTGATGCGCCCACCCAAAAGCATGAAATCCACTATCGTTAGCGCAGCCATCGCCTCAACCACGGGAACGCCGCGCGGCGGGAGAACGGGGTCGTGTCGGCCGATGACCTGTGCCTCCTTTTCTTCGCCTGTTTCCCAGTCCACCGTGGTCTGTTTTTTCGGAATTGACGTGGGTGCGTGAAGCGTCACTTCACCATAAATCGGCTGGCCAGTGGTGATTCCGCCCTGAAGCCCGCCGTGGTCGTTGCCGACTGGTGTGGGGTCCCCGTCTTCGTCGAATTTCCAGTCTTCGTTTCGCTCGCTTCCACGGTAGCGCCGTGCCTCACGACCCAACCCGAATTCGAAGCTCGTGGCGGCGGGCACGCTCATCATGGCTCTGCCGAGTCGTGCCGGCATCGAATCGAATCGGGGTGCACCCAATCCTCGGGGCACGCCGCGAATCTCGAAATAGATGGAGCCACCGATTGAGTCTCCATCTTCTTGATACTCGTCGATTCGCTCGCGCATTCGTGCTGCGGTCTCGGGGTGGGCACACCGGACTTCGTTTTTTTCTGTGTGTTCGCCCATTGCCTCGAAACTCACGTCTGGAGCCTCGATGTCGCCGATTTGACTGACGTGTGCGCGAATTTCGATGCCCTCGCTTGCGAGGATTTTTTTGGCTATCGCGCCAGCGGCGACCCAGTTCGCGGTTTCGCGCGCCGACGAGCGCCCGCCGCCGCCCCAGTTGCGCGTCCCGAATTTTGCGGAGTAGGTGAAATCACCGTGAGATGGTCGAGGGGCGGTGATGAACGGTTCGTATTTGCCAGAGCGGGCGTCTTTGTTCTGGATGACCATGCCGATTGGCGTCCCTGTCGTGAATCCGTCCTGTGTGCCGCTTTTGATTGAGACGGCATCGGGTTCGCCACGGCTGGTCGTGATTTGTGACTGGCCCGGCTTTCTCCTATCGAGTTCGCGCTGGATGTCCGCGTCTTCGAGTTCGAGTCCGGCGGGACAGCCAGAGACCGTGACGCCCATCGCCTCGCCGTGGCTCTCGCCGAAGGTCGTCACCCGAAACAGTCTGCCGAATTCGTTGCCGTTCATGCTCGGTGGTCGGCCTGCGAGGATTTGAAGGTTGCAGTCCGAACTGGTTTCGGTTGTTTCGACTGGAACTGCAAAATCAATACGAAATCGAAAAGTTCATATTTCCCATGTATTGCTGTGTGTACCGCGCTTCTGGGAGCTTCGGCGGTGCTGTGCGGTGGCGGAGGCGGTGCGGTCCTCGGCGGATGAAGGGCGAACGACCGGAGGGAGTGAGGGCTTCGGCGGAGGCGGTGCTGTGCGGTTGCGGTAGTCACCAGTAGTTGTACCGCGAGCGAACGGAGTGAGCAAGCGGGACGAGGAACCCCCGAAGGGGGTGACGAAGGCTTTTGGTCCAGATTTTGCCAGCGAAGGAGCGCAAAGCGCGACTGAGCGCAGCAAAAGGTGGGAGTGAGCGGGAGTTTTTAGTCCAGGTTTTTGCGAGGAGCGGTTCGCGCGGAGCGCGAACCCGACGAGTAAAAAAGTGGGGTTCTAGTACGCCTCGTAGACGGTTTTGATGATGGTGAAGAAGTCCATTCCCTCGTCACCCTGCTCGCGGTAGGTTTCGCTCGAAGAAGCGTTCAGTCCCCCGAAAGGAACGTGGAGTTCGAGACCTGTCGTTGGTTGGTTGACCTTCACCACGCCGAAGTCGATTTCGTCAACGAACCGGTTGGCCTCGGTGTGGTCGTCGGTGATGATGCTCGCAGAAAGACCGAACTCGACATCGTTTGCGAGTTCGACCGCTTCATCGAAATCGCTGGCTTCGAGCACGCCGACGAACGGCCCGAAGACCTCCTCTTGCATCACGGTCGAATCCGATTCGACGCCCGTTACAACAGTGGGTTCGACGAAATGTCCGTTTTCGTATTCGCTTCCCTCTGGTTGTTCGCCACCGCACTCGATTGTCGCACCCTCGTCTTTTGCGGTTTCGACGTACTCAAGTGTGCTTTCGAGTTCGCTCTCGCTCACCTGCGGTCCCATGCCGGGGTCCTCGACGCCAGGACCGATATCGAGCGATTCGGCGTAGTTCACGAGTTCCTCTACGAACTCGTCGTAGACTGATTCGTGGACGATGGCGCGCTCGGTCGCCGTACAGGCCTGTCCGGTGACACCGAAGACGGCGCTGCCGACAGTCTGGGCGGCTTCCTCGATGTCCGCGTGCTTGGAGACGATGGTCGGATTCTTCGACCCCAACTCTGTTTGGACGCGCTTGTGGGCGTCGGTGGCCTGCTCGTAAATCATATCGCCGACCGAGCGACTTCCGGTAAACGAGACCGCATCCACCGCGTCGTGTTGGATGATGGGCTGGCCGACCTCCTCGCCGCCGCCGGTGAGAACGTTCAAAATGCCGTCCGGTGCATCGACTTCCTCGGCGGCTTCGGCGAAACACTCGACGACTTTTATGAATACGGTCGGTGCGTCCTTCGAGAGCTTACACACGACGGTATTACCGGTAGCGAGCGCCGGGGCCGCCTTCCACGAAGGAATGGCGATTGGGTAGTTCCACGGGACAATTAATCCAGCGACGCCCATCGGCTCGCGGACGGTGTAGAGGTTCTGGTCTGCGGAACTCGGACGGCTGCGCGTCCCGTCGTAATCCATCGCGCGTTCTGCGTAGTAATAAAAGATGTTGACCGCACGGCCCACCTCGCCGCTGGCCTCGGTGAGAGTCTTTCCCTCCTCGCGGCTCATCGTTTCGGCGAGTTCGTCCTGTCGCTGGTCCATGCGCTTTGCGGTCTCGCGCAGGAGTTTCCCGCGGGCTGGACCGGGTGTATTCTTCCAGTCGTCCTGTGCGGCGGCAGCGGCTTCGACCGCACCCTTTGCGTCCGCC
>DASSKS010000102.1:0-3992 GCA_035690245.1 Halococcus sp.
CGCTGAGTCCATCTCAGTTTACGAGCAACTTGTACCGCGCGTTTTCAACTTCTTTGAGTTCAGTCAGCGCGCGTTCGACAAGCAGCGCCTGTGGGTCATGGAGACTGTCAACCCGCGTTGCGAGGTCTGCAAAGTTCTCGAACGCTCCCTGCCGTCGCTCGTCGATAATCGTCTCGCGGCGCGTGTCGCCGATGCCCGGCAACACGTCGAGTTGGTGTTTGCGGAGGCCGATAGGCTGGGCGTTGTTGTAGGCGTCGATGAACCGCCCTTCGTTCGCCGCGATGATGTCTCGGATGGTCGCTTTCAGTCTGTCCTGCGCGGCCTGCGTGAGCGTATGGTAGGTCAACCGACGGTAGACGCCGATAACCGCCTCGCTCTCGACGGCCAGCCGGTCGCCGGGAGAGAGGTCTGCATCAGCGACTACCGCAAATTCGAGCAGCGTGAACCGTGTTTCGCCCACGGTTTGGACATACCGGGAGTCGTCCTCATCACGGTCCGATGGCCGTTCAGTGAGCATCCGTACCCACTCCTCTTTGGCGGACTCCTCGACCATACGCTCTCTACGATGCCCGGCAGTTAGATGTTCATGATGATTGCGTGGACCCAAAGATAGCGGGAGGTGGATTCGAACCACCGCTCTGCGGGTTATGAACCCGCCGGAATTGTCTGGCTATCCCATCCCGCTGGTCGGTTCTCTTTGTGAGACACGAATAACAGTTCCGACCGAGACACGCACCGAGCGAAAGCCACCCTTCTCGCCACCCTAAGACTGACTTCAAGACACACACCTTTTCGGCAGGAGGCCGAGAAACGGTCGTTTCTTGGCCGTCAACGGTCTAACTGTTTCATGGATTCCTTCTATACTCTCCCAGCAACGGTGACGCGACCTTCGGTGAAATCGATCCGGCGACAGTTGATGCGATTCTCGATCCATCCCCCAATATATCGACGTGATCCGATAGATGGAGAATCAAACCACCATGACTGGACTCGGTTCCCTGTAAGCTGAGGTCGGCTAGCCCGATTCATCATGCACAGAATCATACGAAATTTATACATTCAAGATAGGTTTCATCATCTACCGTGCATGAGGAATCTACCTGCCTGACTTCAGACCAGGCGTACCGTTTGTCATCAACAGTGGTTACGAGGGCGACTGGAAAAATCCACGCAAAACATCACTCCGATTCCGACGTGTCCCGCGATCCGGTGAGTTTCTTTCGCACGTCGTTCATCAGCATCGTTCCCCGAACCGCATACGAGAGCCGCTTGTTTCGCGTGGTGAGCGCAGCGACGCCGAATAGCACCGCTGCACGACGGGTGTTCCCTCTCTTCAATGCACGTCCGGCCTGCACGAGCACGACCGCGACGTTCAGACGGGTCATCTCATCACTGTTCAGGAGTTTTTTCGCGCGCTCAGTCGGTGTCTCAGTCTCCGTCATGAACCACTGTACGGTCTGTCAACGGATAAACAGCGATACTCTATCCAATCTACGAGGGGGAGACTGATGGAACAGAACGGAACTTCCGGCATGTAACAGACTGATTCCGGCAGTCAATCCCTCAATCGCTTTCAGTCGATGGATCATATGTCGGTCCAATGCGGACACTGAGCGTTCGCTGGCGCACGGTTAACGCTAGTTGTTCGTCGCTGTTCGGTTCGTCATCAAGGGTGAAATCGATTGTAGTACTGTCCTGTGTGGCGATAGTGAGACGTTCCGCGTCGAACTGCGTGACGTGCTCGGTGTTCTGCCCGAACAGCCGCTGTACGATGACCTCCATGACGATGTCCGTCGTCGTGGGATTCGATTATCACCACATCAAGCAGCCGTCTTTGACGGTCACCTGTCCACCACGCTCGGTGAACCGGCGGCCGTTCCCAACGAGGATGTCGAACGCCTCGCCGTTCCAGCGTCGCTCCCGTCACTCTCTGTTGGCCTTGATATCGAATCGAATCACGTCGAGATATGCTCACACTGGAAGAGGGTGTTGTTTATGCATTTTCAAGCACACAGATACGCATGGAGATTCGCCCGCTTGAGTCAGCAGATATCGAGTCGGTCCGACGAATCGCCCGCGAGTCGTTAGCGGCGTCGTATTCCGTCCTTCGTGATGAGACAATCGAGACGGCTATCGAGGAATGGTATGCGGCGGATATGTTCGACGACTACCTCGACAGTGACGAAATGGTGTTCCTTGTCGCGGCCGATGACGACGATGTCGTCGGCTTTTCCCAGAGCCACATTCTCGAAACGGTCGACAAAGGACGGATCCTGTGGTTGCACGTCGATCCCGACCATCGTGGACGAAACATTGCCACGGATCTCTTCGACACGACACGAGAAATGCTCGAAGAGCGTGGGACCGAGCGTATCACAGGGTTGGTCTTGGCAGAGAACGAGGAGGGCAACCACTTCTATACCACCCACGGATTCGAGAAGCTCTACGACCGGACGATAACTATCGCTGACAAAGCCCATGTCGAGAACGTATACGGTGAAGAAGGGACCGAACTCAGTGAGTTAGAACCGCGAACCGCGACCAATGGCGAGCAGATATACATCGACTTCGAGGAGAGTTCTCGGGGGTCGGACGGAGCGTTCCACCCATCGTATCTGGATCAGGACCGCAATCAGCTATACGGCTGGTACTGCTCGAACTGTGAAACAACGGACAACGCCATGGATTCGATGGGACATATCGAGTGCAATCAGTGTGGGAATCTCCGCAAGGCGACTCGCTGGGACGCTGCGTACCTGTAATCCATTGCTGAGATAGTTCAGTATTACATGGTGTTTCGTGATCGGGCGTCGCATACCCTCGTACCGGATACGGATGGAGATATGAACTGTCGTGGGATCATGGTGAGAGTACCGATGAGCGACCACAGTGTTATCCCAATCGCTCGCCTATATCGGAGGATGGCAGACAACAAAAAGGGCCGAGACGAGCAAGCGGATGACCAAGAGCGACGCCAACGAGAGCGAGAACTTGAGGAGGCGCGTGACCGTGCCGACGAAACCGAGCCGCCACGCGACGAACCCGGCGAGACGCTCGGCGACCTCGATGAGGCTCTCGAAAATCACGACTATCCAACGACAACTGACGAACTGATCGAGGCCTATGGTGACCGTGAGGTCGAATCACGGGGCGGCTCGAAATCCATCGATGAACTGCTTGCCCCAATCGATGACGAAACGTATGACTCCCCCGATGAAGCCCGAAATCGAATACAGATGCTGCTGAATCGCGGGTAAAAATTCCTGCCCAACTAGTGACTTATCTAGATTCATTCATTTATCTTATATTCGCCTCTATATTGAGTATGATGGCTTTGATTAGGGTCAACTGATGATTACCCACGAACCGCACAAATCCAAGAATCAGAGCTACACACGGAGTTAGTTCTGAGTTTGGCGGATAAACTCGTCGAGTTCTTCTTCGATGAGTGTCGCGACACGCTCGCTATATTTCCAGAGTGCTGCGTTGAGCCTCTCTTCGGTCTCGTCATCGATACCATCGTCTCTCTGGAGGACGGAGTCTTTGGTAATCTGCGGATGATACACGCAGACGATTCCGACTGAACTGTCTGAACTTGTGGTACCAGCGGTGTGGATTCCGTACTGGTCAGTCCCCCAGACACCATCGCCGCCCTGTCGCTCCAGTTCGGAGTCGAGCGCATCAAGGAGTTGTACCTCTTCAGGGGAGAGGATCGGATCGTCGCCTTCGAACAGTTCAGCGTATGCCTCTATCCGGGCACTCCTCGTCCATTGGTCCAACTGGGATCGGGCCCGTACAACGAGCTGTCGTTCGTCCGGAAACTCAGCCATGCTTCTACGACGATGGCCAGGCCAATCAACGTTCGGCCACCGTCTTCAATCGGTGGACGTAATGACGCTGAATATCGGGTCGGATAGACACATCACACACGGACGCCCCAGAAGAACGCGATCCCGCGAGGTAGAGGGATTCGATATCCCGCCCATATCCGG
>DASSKS010000103.1:0-8239 GCA_035690245.1 Halococcus sp.
CTTCTATACCGCGTGGAACGGCGGTCCGGCCAGCACTCGCCGCTGGCTCCAGCGGTTCGTTCACTACTACAACACGCAACGACCGCATCAAGCGCTCAACGGCCGTATCCCGGCAGAGGAGGCTTAACTAGACAGCGCCAAATGAGGTCGATGCCCGCCGCAGTGACCGTTTCCACTATCACTATCGGTTCCCGGTCGGTGAGAACCCCCGAAGTAGCCTCGGCTTCGTCGATGAGGACTTCCCGGATTGCGTCGATGTCACTACCGTACTCAACGCAGAACGTACATTTAATGCGGAGTTGGTCCTTGCGGTCGTGGTGCATCACAGTCGCGTTGGCGAGCGTCGAGTTCGGCACCGTAATGAGTTCGTTCGTGATCGTTCTCATCCGGGTCGAACGGAAACTGATGTCTTCGATGATGCCCTCGTTGGCGTTTTCCTCACCACCGTCCCATTCGATCCAATCGCCGATGTTGAACTTCGGATCGGTGATGATGAACACGCCACCGACGAGATTGCCGATGATATCGCGGGAGGCGAACCCGATAGCGAGCGTCAGCGCCGCCGCGAGTCCGCCGGTCACTGCCAACAGTGACTGCAATCGGGCGACGAAGAGACCGGCGAAGACCGCGACGATGACGACACCAGCACGGGCCGCTTTGAGCGTCGGACGACGGACTGTTGGCGTAATGCGCTGGCTGCTGAGTGTCCGTTCAATGAGCGGAATCGCAGCAAGTCGTCCGACGAGATAAAACACGATGAACGTCAGGACGAACACGACGAATTTGTAGACGAATGCGGCATACTGTTCGATGAAGCCGTCGATGATCGCTTCGAGTGGAGCAGTCACGATTTGACCGAAGAGTGGTAACGGCATGGCCGCAGATACTTGGGCACATGACTTGTGCCTAATCCACTTTGTTGGTTGTGAAAACTGCCGTGTTGAATAGGCAGATGGCGTCAGGAGAGAGCATCAAAGCAGTACGGACGAAACCGAGGAAAACCGTGATAGCTGAAGTAGACCTTCTCGACTTCGTTCGTGAGTGTAAGCATCTAGCCAAACAAACAGGAGAGCGCGCAGATGGGTTCGCCCGCTGATTTCATGTCATCAGTCAATACGGTATTGTGGCCCCAGCTTGGATTTCCATGCGCTCCGATTTTATCGCTAGCATCCGCACCGATAACGGAGGGTCACGAGGAAGCAAAAGACGGGATTGATCGTTGTGCGGTTCACACGTCCCACCCCGCTGGCGCGCCTCTGACAGCAGCGCGCGACGCTCCTCGTTACCCGCCCAGTTCCAACAATGTCGATTGACAATAAGACCGGAAGCACGAATGAAAGTCGATTAGTGCGGTGTGCAGGATGCGACAGTCTCTACCCCGCATCGAAAACTGACAACGGCGACTTAGTGCCGGACGGCAGCATGTCGGGTGGAAACTGTTCTCGCTGTGGAGGCACGGAATTCGCGCAGGTTATTTTGTAGACGAGCTAACTAGTTCGTGTTCGGTCGCATGAGGTGCGAGAGGGAGTGCTTTGTACGCCTTTGAGAGGCTCTTACGCAATTTTCTGTTTGAACACTCACAACAAACTCAGTACAGATGTCGTTCGTCACTTGGGTATCCAAGTCGCACGTCTATTCGGGTTCGGACGCAATGAACAACTGGAGTTCACCAGCTCCGAGGCGTCCGGCTGGTAGTAAAGAGGGGAGAAAGTCCGTTGCGTGGCATCGTTTCGGACTGCTTTAACCCTCCTGCCGGTCGCGTTGAGGTCGGTACAGAGGTGATAATTCATGAAAGTAGGAGTGGAAGCCGAATACTGGGTAGTCGATGAAACGGGCGCGCTCTGCGATGGGCGGGAACTAGTTGACGCGCACGAGTACGTCGAACCCGAGTTCATCGCTTCGTTGATCGAAATCAAGACGCCGCCGGTAGCGACCGAGTCCGCGCTTCGATACGCGCTCCAATCGACGCTCCGGGCAGTGCTTACCGCGGCCGACGCGCAGGGAAAGCGTCTCGTTCCGCTCGGGACGCCGCTTGCCGATAGCTCCTCACCGATAGTGAGCGAGCGGGGACGGCTCCTCGAACGGATTTATGGAGAGGGAATCAAGCCCGCGACGCAGTGTGCCGGGACACACGTTCATTTCGACGCCGGAAACGTCCCGCGACAGGTGAATTTACTCACTGCGCTCGATCCTGCGCTCGCGCTCGTGAGTTCGTCGCCGTATTACGCTGGCGAGCAATTGATGCACTCCTCGCGTCCATACACCTACCGTTCGCTGTGTGGTGAGGAGTTCGTCCGGTTTCGTGACCTCTGGGAGTATACCACGGATGCCGCGGCGTGGGACGACCGACTCGCCACGGCGTTCGAGGCGTTCCGCACGCTCGCGCTCGACCGTGATGTCACGAACCGAGAGTTCACGAGCCACTTCCAGCCCGAGAACACCATGCCGACGCCGGTTCGCGTGCGACAGCAGTTCCCGACTATCGAGTGGCGGGCACCCGATACAGCGCTTCCCTCACAAATCATCACACTAACGAGCGATATCTCCCGTCTCGTCGACCAAACAGCGTCAAAACCCATCGAAATCGGCGAACCGGGTATCGAATCGGATCGCATCCGTATTCCCGCATTCGACGACCTCACGCGACTGACAGCGGCGGCAATCGAGCACGGTCTCGACTCCCCGGCAGTCTGGGAATACCTCGAAGGAATGTCCATCGATCCACGAGACTATCACCCTATTTCGACTGAAATCGGCGATCAATCCTCCATTTCTGTCGCCGAGGCGCGATGTATTCGACTCGAATACGCTGACCGGCTCGAACGTGATGTCGAAACACTCACGATTAGCGCCGAAGCCCGACAGCAATCCCGACCAAGCATACCAATAGACGGTGTGCAAGCCGCGACCGACCATCCGGGACCGTGGTGAGCTTTTTGAGCCGCGCTCGTGTGGCGACCTAGTGGTCCGTCAGTCATCAAATGATGGGTAAAGCCGTTCCAGTTTCGTCTGTGCATCGTCGGTCGTGAACTGCCAATCAATCGTTGCCGTAGCTGCATTTCGGTGCTCTACCCACGCAGCGACCTCCGTCTGGAGGGTCGCTGCGTCAGGAGTCCGTTGATCGAGACACTGCCCGTTCAGTGCGTTGAACTCGATTTCCGCCATGTTGAGCCAGCTCCCATGGACCGGCGTGAAGTGGAACTCAAGCTTGTTGAGCAAGCGGCGAGCTTCAGCTGGTTCGAAGAACTCGTAGAAAGCGATTGGATCGTGGGTGTTGAGATTGTCGAGTACAACCCGGATGCAATCCGCATCCGGGTAGTGTTGGTCAACGAGATACCGAATGAACGTCACCCAGTCGCGCTTGGTTCGGCGGTCAGTCACCGTCACCGCTCGCCAGCCAGCGAGCGGTTCGGACGCCAGAAACAGATTCTTCGTTCCGTTGGGTTTGTACTGATAATCTTCGCGGGCGACCCTACCCGGCGCAGCCGGTAGGGGAGCCTGCACCTCCTTGGTCAACTCTGTCGGATGTTCGTCAAAACAGACAACAGGCTGGTTCGGATCGTACGGTTCGTGGTAGAGAGCGAGGACGTCTTCCATGTGATAGACGAACTCGGCGTCTTCCTCGGGTGGGATTACCCATTGTTCTGATCGGTGAGGCTGTAGTTCGTTTTTTTGAGGACTTGGCGAACGGTCTCGTGGGAGATCGACTCGTGGTCGATCTCCTCAAGGACAACGAGTTCGTCGGCAAGGAGCCGCAGAGACCACTGAGAGTACCCTTCGGGTGGATCGCCACAGGCGAGTTTGACGAGACGGGCTTCCTCGGCACCGTCGAGTTTGCGTTCGTAGTCTCGATCAGGGTCGCGGCGATTCATCGCCGCGATCCCGTCTTCGGTAAATCGTTCGCGTATGCGCTTGACTGTAGAAACGCCACAGTCAAGCGCTTCGCTGACATCTTCATCAGTCCAGCCGTCGTCAACCTTGAGCAAGATTCGTGCTCGGGTGACTGCTTGGGTTCTGTGTTCACCGCTAGCAATAAAATCCTCAAGTTCGTCTCGCTGGTCCTCGGTCAGATCAACTGTGTACTTTTTGCGCGACATAGGTAACTGCATGAAGAATCTCCAGCAAGATAAACCATTCAAGTTACGACTGACGGACCACTAGGCCTGTTTAGTCTGCTGTAATAGACAGACGGTATCCGTTTGTGGAACAGCCGCTCAGTACACGTGCGTATCTATCGAAGAGGGAACCTTGAGGCCGCTACCGGAAGACGACAAAGAAGGGGTTCGTTGCGGATGGAATATCTGGCCGGGTGCTCCATCTCCCGGATTCTGACCACCGTTATGAGTTGTCAACTGTCCGCTCGAACTCCTGTATCGCATCGTCGCCGCCGGCAACGAACACCTCGTCGCCAGCCTCGATAGTGGTGCGTCCGTCAGTGTAGATAGTGCTACCGCGCGCGATACCGACCACAGTCCAGCCACGCTCAGTGTTACCACGTGCGTCCATCAGTGACTCGCCAGTGAACGACGCTGCGTCGGTCCGGACGAGGCGTATCTGGTTCACTGGGTCCATGACCCGTTCGCCGTGGACCTCTGCCGCGACCAGCCGTGCATACACCCGCTGGACGGAGAGAACGTAGTCAGCGCCGGCTCTGAACGCCGCCGATGCCTTCTCTGCCTCGGTCACACGTGTGAGAATCTCCACGTCGTCAGAAAGCGACCGGGCTATCGCCACTGTCAATAGCGCTATCGCATCCTCGGCGACAGTGACGATCAACGCCGAGGCTTCGTCGATGCCAGCCGCACGGAGCGTCTCCGATTCGGTGACATCGCCGACGACATCGGGTTCGGCCCTCTCTGATTGATCGATAGTTGTGATTCGGACGCCCTCGGGGAGTGCGTCGATGGCCGCAGTTCCGCCCTCACCGAGGCCGGCGATGAGGACCCGCGAGTGCGCTGAGGCGCGCGGTGTCCGGGCACTACCTACACTACCTATCTCGTCTGTGACCTCGTTGATCACGCTCTCCGGACCGGCTACGACCAGCACGGTGCTGGGCGTGAGTCGGTCGTCAGGTGACGGCGGCAGACGCAACTCGCCGTCGAACCAACCGGCGACCAACGTCAGATTCGGGTGGCTCGCGAGCGGTGAGTCTCGCACTCGTACGCCGTGGAGCGGGCTATCTCGTCGGACGAGTATCTCGCGGATGGTGACCGCGTCCCCGTCGTCCGGTATGTCGACTGCAACAGGTGTTGTCGCTTTCTCCGCCAGTCGCCGGCCGATAAGTGCGTTTGGTGCGACGCTTCGGTCGACACCGATTTCAGCGAGTGCAGCTTTGCGACGCGTCGAGGCCGTGAAGCTGATCACTCGTAGGTCCTCGTTGACTTCCAACGCCGTCAGGACGATGCTTGCGGTACTGTCGCCAGCGTCGGTGATGAGCACCGACGCCTTCTCGATACTGGCACGTTTGAGGTCGGATCGCTCCTCGGGATCACCGTCGATGGCCTGATAGCCATCGTCTGAGAGACGCTTCGCTTCTTCCTGGTCGGATTCGAGGAGCACGTAGTCCACACTGAGTTCTTCGAGTTCGTCGAGCAAAACTTCAGTATCGCGCTGGTACTCCGCGACGACGACGTGGTTGTTTTTGATCGAGAGACGGTCGTCGAGGTTGAGTGGTGTCCCCTCGAACAGCGGGATGACGAGGATGCGCAGTGTGAGGAGTCCGATAACGACGCCAGTCACCTGCATCGTCACCATCAGTAGGTTCATCACCGGCGTCGACCATGGCGCATCCGCGCCGTATCCCGTCGTCGTCATCGTCTCGACGACCGTCTGAAACGAGCGGAAAATGGACTGAGGGCGGTCTTCGAGCGTTCGCATCCCCACGTTGTAGATGACCGTGTAGAAGAGGACGACCGAAACGAGGCCGACTACGTAGACGAGGACGAGTCGCTGGCGTCGCGAGAGGTCCCACGGGTGCAGTCGGTCAACGTCCCAGGATTCACGCATTCGATGGTTCCTCGCCCTTCCGTCGTTATCCCCGTCTATCCACTAAAATCCAGTCGGGACGCACTCCAATATTGCCACTACCCGTCTCCCCCTCTACCAGTCATCAATAATAATGGACTATATACCACCGGACGAGGATAGGATCGATGGTATCAGCAATCCTGTCGTCAGTCTCCGCTCGTTCTTGCACGGTTCCATGGAAATCATCGAAGTGTTCGTCGATAGGTTCATCGTTCGGCATTTCCTCGACAATATCTCGTACAAAGTCCTCCTCATCAGCGGTAAGTGGAGACTCTCCATCTTCATCGAGAGTGTCTTCGATACTTTCACGTTCTTCGGCTTCAACAGCCTTACGCCCATGCTTGAGGAGTTCGGCATATGCCTGCCTCATGCGAATATCGTGTGATTTCGCGTATTGCATGGCGAAGTTGTGGAAGTCGCCGCCATTGTCGATATTGACGTATACTCTCATGAGTTGGTTCTAGCACTCATCGGGATGACTTAATTCTGTTGCAGGCACTGCTACAGCGATTCACAGAACTACCCACAGATTCCTCTCTCGACCGCCGTTACCATCGTTGCTTGTGGGACGCGAAAGTTCTGAAATTCACTGCGAACTCCGATAGACTCTAATCGATATCACCGTACCTAGTCGTCAAAGATAAACTCTAACCGAATATTTGTTGAGCCAGTCTTCGACCGCGGGTGTGGCTGGAATGTTCCGTCTTACTACCATGCGTTCTAGATTAGCGCCGTGCTCTGCCGCTGATTGGAGACCGCCGGAGCTACCGGGATGAGAAACCCGGTGGAACGTATGACCTACGAACCACCGGATTCGGTTGTTATTGATCGCATCCAAAGAGCGTTTCCCGGCGATGAGTTGCGCGAGCGCGCTCGCGCAACGAATCTCATCCAACGAGAGCGTAAATTCGACGTCGTCGCACTGTTCTACACCCTCGCGTTTGGCTTCGGTGCTGGCTCTGAACGCTCGATTCAAGCGTTCTTCGAACGCTATGTCGAGATGGCTGATCTCTCCGAACTCTACTACTCCTCGTTCTACGAGTGGTTCTCACCCGGCTTCGTTGCCCTCCTGCGAGAGATCCTCGATGACGCCATCGAGGATCTCGATCCCGGCCGAAACCAGCTCCGCGGACGTCTCGAACAGTTTCGAGACGTCCTCATCCGCGATGCCACGTTCATCTCGCTCTACAACGACGCAACCGATGTCTACGCCCTCCGTGAGGGTGTTGCCGGAGCAAAGCTCCACCTCACCGAATCACTCTCGACAGGCCTTCCAACCAATTGGCGGACGACAGACGGTTCGACCCACGAGAACAGCCAGATGCCCACCGGCGAGTGGGCATCTGGCGCACTCGTTCTCTTCGACCTCGGTTTCTACGATTTCTGGCTGTTCGACTGGATTGACGGCCATGACGGCTGGTTCGTCTCTCGCGTCAAATCCGACGCTAACTTCGAAATCATCGAGCAACTCAAAACGCGCCGAGGAAACAGCATCGCGCTCGAAGGCAAGCGGCTGCAGGACGTCATCGACGACCTGCAGCGCAAGGAGATCGACGTCGATATCGAACTCTCTTTCGACCGCAAGCGAGGGTCGTGCCGCAGCACGACCCGAACGTTCCGTATGGTCGGTCTCCGGGATGCGACCGAAAACGAATATCACCTCTTCCTGACGAATCTCGCCGAAGAGGAGTACAACGCGCCCGATATCGCACAACTCTATCGGGCGCGCTGGGAGGTAGAACTGCTGTTCAAGGAGCTGAAGTCACGGTTCGGTCTCAACGAGATCAACACCACTGATCCGTATCTGATCGAGGCACTGATTCTCATCGCGGCGATCTCGTTGATGATGAGCCGCGTGATCGTCGACGAACTCCAGAAACTCGACGCACAACAGCGTGAAAGCGCCGACGACGCCGCGGCGTCGTCGACGCGGGTTCCACGTGGGCGTGGTTCGACCATCGTTGAACGCCACTCTCACCTGATTCATCTGTACGTGATGCTCGATCTGGGCTACGAACTGCCTGATCTGGATGCGTTGTTGCTGTGGGCGTTACGTGATCCGAACCCACATCGACCGAGATTGTACGAACGGGTCGAGTCAGGCGAATTCTGGCCGGAATTCGCCTGATGCTCTCCACGGACGGAGACGCGCTCCCGACCAGCGGCAGCTCTGGGTCGGCGACGCACTCACAGCGGTGAGTGCGCCGCCTCA
>DASSKS010000104.1:0-2070 GCA_035690245.1 Halococcus sp.
TCCGGTGATGACGACCACGTCATCCGCACTGGCACCGCTCATACAGCTGTACTCCCGGCTGGTACGTCGATATCGGTCATGATACTGTCAGACACTGCGGTCGCCATCCACTTATTTCGACGGCTTGCCTATCCCTCCAAGGGAGGTTTTCCAACGATAGAATGATGTACCGGACTGTATAACGGACGAGATATGGACGATTCGAAACGACCGTTCCGATACGATGATGACTGAGTACAAACCACTCGAAGACTACGGCCTGATCGGCAACTTAGAAACGTGTGCGCTCGTCGGGCGCGATGGCTCGATAGACTGGTGCTGTCTGCCCCATCTCAATTCTTCGAGCGTCTTTGCGGCCATCCTCGATGACGACAAGGGTGGACGCTTTGCCATTCAACCCGCTGGTGAATACGAAGCAGAACAACAGTACCTGGAGCGAACAAATATCCTCCAAACCACGTTTCACACCGACTCCGGGACCGCGACGGTGACGGACTTCATGCCGCTTTCGCCGGACAACGAGGGCAGCCAACCCAAAGTCAGAGCACTCTACCGAGAAGTGACGTGTACGGACGGCACCGTTTCCCTCGATGTCACCTTCTCACCCCGATTCGACTACGCCCGCGCGGAGACGACGCTCGAATCGGTTTCCAATGGAGTGCTCGCAACCGGCGAGGCGAGACGGGTTTCGCTGACGAGTCCCGTCACGCTCGATGTTCGAGACAGCGACGCGCGCGCGTCCTACACTCTCAGCGAGTACGACACCCAGTGGTTCGTCCTCCAACACGGGATGCGGGCACCGACCGACCCCGAGGCGTGTGAGGGATTGCTCGCAGACACAGCCGAGTTCTGGCGCAACTGGGCACACTCGTGTGACGGCTCGTGTCGGTTCGAGGGCTACGGCCACGACGCGGTGGTGCGTTCCGGTCTCGTCCTCAAGTTGCTCACCTATCGGGGAACCGGAGGGATTACAGCCGCACCGACCACCTCGCTTCCAGAAGTCGTGGGTGGGATGCGGAACTGGGATTATCGCTACAACTGGGTGCGCGATGGGGCTTTCACAGTGAGGGCGTTCGGCAATCTCGGCGATGCCGCGGAGGCGGAGAACTATCTCGATGATTTCCTCGACCTCAGCCGTTCCGTCCACCCAGAGGAGATGCAACCGCTCTACGGGCTGCAACACGGCTCTACCTACGAAGAGGAAGAACTCGACCACCTTTCGGGGTATCGGGACTCCGCACCCGTGCGCATCGGCAACGGCGCGGCCTCACAGCTCCAACTCGGGATGTACGGCGAACTCGTCCTCGGCATCTATCAACTCGCAGAATCGGATAGGAGCATCGCCGGACACGACTGGAACGGCATACGGAAAATCGTCGAATACGTCCGCGAGGTCTGGGACGAACCCGACGCGGGCATCTGGGAGATGCGAAGCGGCCCGAAACACTTCGTCCATTCGAAGGCGATGTGTTGGGTGGCGCTCGACCGCGCGATAAAAATGGCGGACGAAAACGGCTTCGACGCCCCGCTCGACGACTGGCGCGCGGACAGAGAGGAAATCAAAGCAACCGTCATCGAACGCGGCTTCGACGAGGGCAAAAACAGTTTCACACAGGCATACGACGATGACCAACTCGACGCGAGCCTGCTGTTGGTTCCGCTCACGGGCTTCCTGCCGTTCGACGACCCACACATCGAGGGAACGATTGAGGCGATCCGCGAGGAACTCACCACCGAAGAAGGGTTGGTCTATCGGTACGAACACGACGAACTGCCGGGTGAGGAGGGGGCATTTGTGCTGTGTTCGTTCTGGCTCGTGGACTGTCTCGCCTGTATGGGCCACACCGACCGCGCGCGCGAAATCTACGAAAATCTCATAGAGTACATCAGTCCGCTCGGTCTCGTCTCCGAGGAAATCGACCCCGATACCGGCGAACTACTCGGCAACTACCCACAGGCGTTCAGCCACATCGGTCTCGTAAACAGCGCGCTCTTCCTCCACGAAGCAGAAGAAGGAACGTCTGTCGAACCGTTCGGCACGCATTCTGCGTGAGCAGAGACCGGGTAATT
>DASSKS010000105.1:0-2176 GCA_035690245.1 Halococcus sp.
GTATGGTACTGTCACTCATTTTTTATCGGTTGTCCCGTTGTCTTCATCCCGGTCGCCGCCGTCGGCAGTGAGACTGCCCCCGAAGTCGGTGTTCGCCTCGTTGGCAATTGGGTCACTGTCCCAGTAGCCGATGTCGAACGCATCGTGCATGAGACAGGCCGCACGGTGGGGTACCTCGTCCGACTCGGCGACATCGCGGTTGTCCGGATTCGCGCGAACGCAGACCTCACGCGCTTTTGGACAGCGGGTATGGAACCGACACCCCGAGGGTGGATTGATCGCCTCGGGCATGACGCCCTTGATAGGGTTGAGTTCGCCAACCGTCTCGTCCGGTCGCGGGATTGATTCGAGCAACGCTTGTGTGTATGGGTGTTTGGTGTCGTAGAACAGGCTCTCGACATCGGTCTGTTCGATGATTTCGCCGAGATACATCACGTTCACGCGGTCACAGATCTCCGCGACGACACCCATATCGTGAGTCACCCAGATGAAGCTCGTATCGTACTTCTCTTGGAGGTCATCAACGAGGTCGAGAATCTGTCCCTCGACCGTGACATCGAGTGCGGTGGTTGGCTCATCGGCGATAATCAAACTCGGTTCGCACGCGAGCGCCATGGCGATGAGGACGCGCTGGCGCATCCCGCCCGAAAACTGGTGTGGGTAGTCGCTGTAGCGACTTTCCGGTTCGGGAATGCCGACCTCGCGGAGCATACCGATTGCCTCGCGTTTTGCAGCACTCCCCCCCATATTGCGATTGATTTCGATGAACTCCCGCAGTTGGCTGCCAACGATGAAGACCGGATTGAGACTCTCCATTGGGTTCTGGAAGATGATGGCGATTTCCCGACCGCGGATGCGCTCGCGCATCTCGCTTTCAGTGAGCATCTCCTCGCGTTCGCGGAGACCACCATCTGGACCCTCCTCGAAGCCAACGAGCGTCTCGCCGTTGAACGTCACCTCGCCACCCGTGATTTCGCCGGGTGATTCTATCAACCGGAGCAACGAGAGGGCGGCAACCGATTTTCCCGCACCGCTCTCGCCCACGAGACCGACGAACTCGCCCTCGTGTACCTCGAAACTGATACCGTCAACGGCGCGCACGACGCCCGCGGGGGTGAAAAACTGCGTCTGTAGGTTCTCGACACGCAACAGCGGTTCGTTCGTGCTCATCGGTTCTCCATCCGCGGGTCGAGTGCATCCCGAAGCCCATCACCGAAGAGGTTGAAGCCGATGACGGTCACCAAGATGGCGAGTCCCGGCCAGATGCTGAACCACGGGTCGGGCAGCATATAGTTCCGCGAGGAACTCAACATCTGCCCCCACGATGGCGTCGGTGGCTGTGCGCCGAATCCAAGAAACGAGAGACCGGCGATGATGAGGATGTTCACGCCGACCTGCAGGGTCCCTTGGACAAGCACGGGCGCGAAACTGTTCGGCACTACGTGTTTGAGGATGATGTTTCGGTCTTTGACCCCTGAAGCGCGCGCCGCCTCGATGTAATCCTCCTCGCGCACCGAGAGCACGCGCGAGCGAATCAGCCGCGCGAACGTCGGAATCGTCGCGATGGCGACGCCAACCATCGCAAAGGTCAGGTTGCGCCCGAAGGCGGTCATGAACGCGATGACCAACACGAGAAACGGGATGGCAAACAGAACCTCGGCCGCGCGCATCAACGAGTCGTCTATCCACCCGCCGTAATAGCCCGAGATTGCACCGACGAGCGTTCCGAGAACCATGGCGATTCCCGTCGAGACGATGCCGACGGTCATGGCGATGCGTGTCCCGTAGAACAGCCTGACGAGGATGTCCCGTCCGCGGTCGTCGGTCCCGAGCGGGTGGGCCATCGTGCCCGTCCCGAACTCGTTGGTGACGCCGACCGGCGGAAGGAGCGGCCGTCCGCTCGAATCGGCGACCGGACTGACCCAGAAGTGATTGGCGAGCCAGTACTGCTCGACACCCATATTCGAGAAGACGCTGAACTGTGCGAGGTACTCGAACACCACGGCGTCGATGGTTGCGATGAGCGCGATGACGGCCATCACGACGATTATCACCAATCCAGCGAGCGCGGTCGGGTCGCGTTTGATCTGTGTGTAGGTATAGCGCCAGCCGACGGTCGCTTCTGTGGCCGATTCGTCCGGTTCGCGTTCGGCCGTATCGGAGAGGACATCCGCTG
>DASSKS010000106.1:0-4333 GCA_035690245.1 Halococcus sp.
TCGCCTACGACGGGAAAGTCGTTATTCAGGGGAGCGACCCCGCCCGGTTGGAAGCACTCATCCGCGAGACGGGCGGGCGCGCACACTGCTATTTCGACGGCGCATCGCGCGGCAATCCGGGACCAGCGGCAATCGGTTGGATCATCGTCACGAGCGACGGTATCGTCACCGAGGGCGGCAAACGCATCGGCGACACCACCAACAACCGCGCCGAGTACGAAGCCCTGATTCAGGTTCTCGAACTCGCCAGCGGATATGGATTCTCGACAGTCGAGGTGCGCGGCGACTCACAGCTCGTCGTCGAACAGGTCCGTGGGGCGTGGCAGACGAACAATCCTGCGCTCCGCGAGCGCCGAGTCAGCGTCCGTGAACTTCTCATGAACTTCGAGGAGTGGTCAATCGAACACGTCCCGCGCGAGGCGAACGAACGCGCAGATGAACTCGCAAACGAGGCGTTCGATGACTGAGCTTTCCTCCAGAACTATCGATGAAGCAGAACGACTCACCCGACAGGCGCGCGCGGCGGTAGACGAAAACGAACGGAAAGCCTACCGCGAGAAACGCACAGCACTGCTGGCTGAATACGGATTCTCCGCGCGCGTTCGTGAGGACGCCACCGCAGCGCGAGGCAGGGCCGACCGCGAGGACGATTCCGGCGAGGTGCTCGTCTGCTATCCGAGTGAGTGGGTCGAAGCGGGAGAAATTCGCACCGAGCGCATCGAGGACACAGAGCGCGCAGTCGAACGCCGACTCACCGGCACCGAAGACCCAGACGACTGGGAGGTAGTCGCAGCGCACAACGAACGGGTCACAGAGCGGGTTGGCGATGCTCACGGAGTCGTTCACGGCACGAACGCGCGGGCGTTTGCCGACTTCATGAGCAACCACGCCGCGCGGCGTGTCGAATCAGCGACCGAGCGCGAAATCGAGGAGTTCCTCGGAGAGTACTTTGTACGGAACGCATGGCCCACCGATGAACAGAAAGCAGTTATCGAGAAATCGCTCTCGCTCGTGTTCGACGCAGCCGAGGCTATGGATGAAACGTCGGAATAAAAAACCGAATTCGAGTTCTCTATCGCTGGCTGTCAGCGAGTTCCCGAACCGTTCCGGCGCGGTCGTCGTCGGTGATGAACTTCGAGAGCGTCCAGTCGAGTTTGTCGATGACGGTCTCGTAGCCCTCGTCGGTGAGCGCGTACTGGTTCGTGCGCTTATCGAGTTCGCTCTTCTCGACGAGTCCCAAATCCACGAGGTCGTCGAGGTTCGGGTAGAGTCGGCCGTGGTTGACCTCCGAGTCGTAGTAGGCTTCGAGTCGGCGCTTGATCGCCAGCCCGTACATCGCCTCCTCCGAGAGGATGATGAGTATGTTCTGCTGGAATGCCGTCAAGTCGCGGGCGATACCCCGGTTCGCGGTCGTTTGTGCCTCTGACATCGATCCTTGATATGTCATGCCCCTATTTAATACTTTATAACTATATCGAAGAATTCGGGGTCCGGGAGGACAAAATTGCCACAACCGACAACTATCATGGTCGAGAGTGACCATGTGGCAAGCGAAACCGCGTCGGTAGCACTCTCATCGAAGGGGAATAGAAAATACTTTTTGGCCGCCGCTCGATGAATGGCTGATGACGAATCTCTGGGAGGACATCGAATCGGGACCGAACCCGCCCGAAGAAATCTACGCCGTAATCGAGTGTCTCAAGGGCGAACGCAACAAGTACGAATACGACAAGGACATTCCGGGTGTGGTGCTCGACCGCGTACTCCATTCGAGTGTTCATTATCCACACGACTACGGGTTCATTCCACAGTCATATTACGACGACGAGGACCCCTTCGATGTCATGGTCTTGGTCGAGGATTCGACGTTTCCGGGCTGTGTCATCGAAGTTCGGCCAGTGGCGCTGATGCGGATGGACGACGACGGCGAGCAAGACGACAAAGTGATTGCCGTTCCCACGGAGGACCCCCGTTTCGACCACATCGAGGATTTGGAGGATATCACCCAGCAACAAATCGACGAAATCGACGAGTTCTTCGAGACGTATAAGAATTTGGAACCGGGCAAGGAAGTCGAAACGCAGGGCTGGGAGGACCGACAGGCGGCCTACGACGCCATCGAACACGCACAAGAACTCTATCAGGAAAAATTTAACTGAATTCGAATCAATTTCGATTCTGTGATTATATTGAGAAATCCATACTGATTTTGTGGGCCGGACACAGTTTCAATTACAATAGCTGACTCACAGGAGAACCGCAGGCCACACGCCTCCCCAACCGATTCGCTCCGTTCGCTTCGCTCACTCCGCTCATCCCTCGCGCGGTATTACGCGCCGACAAGCGGCGCGTAGCGCGCGCCATCCGCTACCGCTGCCCACCGATGAATTGCCCGAGAAGATGGCCTGCACTCCTTCTCGCCCGGATATTCCCTGTGGTTATCCCCCGCCCCGTCCGAATGTATTAGAATTATGGAAGGTCTTTTGCATCCGAGGCGCGTATCGAGAGGTGTGATAGCGATAGAACGAACCACAGTCGGCCTGAATCATCCCACAGTAGTCCCCAAAACCCCCAGACGCAGAGCGCACGATGAACTGTCAGTACACTGTCCGGCCTGCGGGCGACCGCTCGCCGAGCACTGATGGGACCTGACGGCGGTTGACGGACGAAACGAACCATCTTTGTGCCCCTCGGGAAGTAGACTACGCATGGGATTGTTCGACCGCATCCGCGGCGACGACGCCCCCCGCGTTGCCTTCTTCGGCATCGACGGGGTTCCGTATAGCCTCATCGAAGACAACCCGGACGTCTTCGAGAACCTCTCTGCGCTCGCAGACGAGGGCAGCGCAGGCCCGATGGATTCCATCGTCCCCCCCGAATCGAGTGCGTGTTGGCCCTCCCTTACTACTGGCGTGAACCCCGGTGAAACGGGTGTCTATGGCTTTCAAGACCGCGAAGTCGGCTCGTATGAAACCTACGTGCCGATGGGCCGTGACGTACAAGCCACCCGCATCTGGGACCGCGTCGAAAACGAGGGCCGCAACGCCACCGTGATGAACGTTCCCGTGACCTTCCCGCCCCAGCGCGACGTCCAGCGGATGGTTTCTGGATTCCTCTCGCCCGGTGTCGATGAGGCCGCCTATCCCGACGAACTCCGGGATTACCTGAATAGCATCGACTACCGCATCGACAACAACGCGCGACTCGGCCACGACGAGGACAAAAGCGAGTTCATCGAGGACGCCCACGCGACGCTCGATGGCCGGTTCGAGGCCTTTTCACACTACGTCGAACGCGACGACTGGGACCTCCTCTTTGGGGTGTTCATGACCACAGATCGAGTCAATCACTTCCTGTTCAAACACTACGAAGAAGACGGCGAGTACAAACAGGAGTTCCTCGACTTCTACAAAAAAGTCGATGAATATCTCGGTCGCCTGCGCGAGATGCTCGCCGACGACGTGACGATGACCGTCGCTTCCGACCACGGATTCACGAGTCTCGACTACGAGGTTCACTTCAACGAGTGGCTCGCACAGGAGGGCTGGCTCTCTTATGACAACGACGACCACGACAGCCTCGCGGATATTTCTGCTGACACCGAGGCGTATGCGTTCATTCCCGGCAGATTCTACATCAATCTCGAAGGGCGCGAGCCACGCGGCAGCGTTTCAGAGGACGACTACGAGCAAAAACGCACCGAGTTGAAGGAAGCGCTCGAAAATCTCGAAGGCCCAGATGGTGAAACGGTCTGTGCGCGCGTGGTCGAGAAAGAAGACGCCTTCGACGGCGCACACGACGACATCGCACCCGACCTCGTGGCGATTCCGAACCACGGCTTCGACCTCAAGGCCGGCTTTTCGGGCCACGACAGCGTCTTCGATACCGGCCCGCGAAACGGAATGCATAGTTTCGATAACGCCTGTCTGTTCGTAGACGACGCGGAGACGAGAATTAGCGAGGACACCGACCTCTTCGACATCACGCCAACGCTGCTCGATTGTATGGAAATCGAGTACAGTCGTGATGAATTCGACGGGTCGAGTCTTCGATAATCCCGCTGCGTTAGCAGGAACCTATCGCACGGAATTCACAATCAGTTCCGAAATTGCCGATTCTATTTTTGACGAATCTGTCCAGAAGGGCTATCGGTCGAGCGCACTCACGGTTTTGAATGCCAGCAGTGACTGTACTGAGCACCGGTGGGACGATTGCGAGTACAGCAGGCGAAAATGGCGCAACACCGGAAAAAAGTGGTGAGGAACTCGTCGCCGCCGTTCCAGAGATCGAATCGTACGCCGACATCGAAGTCACGGAGGTCGTACAGAAACCG
>DASSKS010000107.1:0-4390 GCA_035690245.1 Halococcus sp.
AAAAGGTGGGACCCGAGGATTCAAGCCCCAGTAGCCCCTTTCACTACCAATGCGGCTCGACGAGTATTTCGAGGAAATCGAACGCGACGAGCGGGCCGAACGTCGCCAGTTGGTCAAGGAGAAATCCTACGCCATCACCGACTACCTTGAAGATGTCGAATACGAGTTCAACCGGCGAGTGTCGGACGACGCGCTGCTCGGGAGCACCTCGCCCACGATTTTCGTCGGTCGGTCGTCGTACCCCCATGTCTCGACGGGCGTGCTCTCGCCGGTGGGCCACGAAGACCGCGCGGCGGAGTTCGAAACCGGCGGCCACTGGTACGAACAGGGATTTTCCATCGAGGATGTCTTTCAACACCGCACAGGACTACTGAATTCCTCGCGGACCACGGATGTTGGAAACGTTTCGGATGCGTGGAACGGATTCTTGGGAACTCAACGCGAGGTTGCCATCGCCGACAGGCCCGTGGATGTCGAAATCGGATTCGAGGGAGCGCTCGACGTGGATTTTTCGGTTTCCGCACAGGACATCTCCTCGCCGACCGGGCCGCGCGCACGGGCGAAAAGCGCAATTCTGACCGAAAATCCTCATGTACCCAAACCTGTAAAGAAGACCCTCGAAGACGACGACTGGCGCGCGGAGGGCGCGATGAACTACCTCTACAATCGCGGCTTCGACGTGTACGATATCAACACGATTCTGTCTGCGGGCGCACTCGGCGAGGGCGAGAACCGACGGCTCGTCCCCACACGATGGTCGATTACTGCCGTTGACGACACCGTGGGAAAATTCCTTCGAGGGCAGATTCGCAATGCGACCTCGGTCGATAAAACCGAAGTCTGGTACAACGAGTATCTGGGAAATCGGTTTTGGATACTCCTCGCGCCGGGCAACTGGGAGTTCGAGTTGGTGGAGTTCAAAGCCCCCGGAAGTGTCTGGAACCCGGACCCAGAGCGGGGAATGTGGGTTGCCGCCGACCGCGAGGGCTACGAGGGCCGGTCGGGATACGTCGAGGAGACGGCAGGGGCGTACTACGCCGCTCGACTGGGCGTGCTCGAACACTTGAACGAACGCGACCGGCAGGCCTCTGTATTGGTGCTTCGCCACGTGACGCCCGACTACTGGGGACCCACAGGGGTCTGGCAGGTGCGCGAAACGGTCAGAAACGCCTTCGAGGGCGAACCCGGTACGGCGGAATCCTTTGGAGGAGCACTCAGCGAACTCGCCCCCAAACTCCCGGTTTCGCTCGCGCGCCTGCGCCGCAAATCCTCGATGGCGGCGGGCGTTCAGTCACAGCTATCCGCCTTCGCCCGGAACTAACAACGGAATCCTTTCGCGTCTCGCCGTCGAGTCTGGGACATAATGGATACAACCGGCCAGACAAGCCGCCTTCGCGCCTTCGGTGTCGCACTCGGTGTTGGCATACTCGGACTTCTCGTGGCGGCCGTCCTCGCGGCTATCGTAATCGTGCCGCTGCTTCTTGCGGGCGTCGAACTCAGTGCGATGGCGCTGCTCGTCATCTCGCTCATCACGGGTCAGGGTATCGCTTTTGGTGGCGTCGCGCTCTGGTATCTACGATATAGGGGTGTGGGGCTTTCGTACATCGGCGCGCGCGTTCCCTCGCTTCGGGACGTCATCGCTGCGGTGAGTGGCTACATCCTCGCGCTCGTTGCGGTGGTCGCTGGAGCAGTGCTCGTCGCGCTCACACAGGTCGAGACGGCCCCAAACGAGGTCAGTCAAATCGCCACCAAAAATCCAGAGGTATTACTCCTCTTGATTCCAGCCGCATTCGTCCTCATCGGTCCCGGTGAGGAACTGCTCTTTCGCGGTGTCGTCCAAGGACGCCTGAGAGAGGGGTTCGGTCCCGTCGTTGGCGTGGTGCTCGCAAGCGCCATCTTCGCCGCGATACACTTCACGGCCCTCTCCGGTGGACTCGGTGGTCGGGTAGCGACCATTGCCATCCTCTTTTTGCCGAGTCTCGTCTTCGGGGCGGCCTACGAACTCACTGAAAATCTCGTCGTCCCGGCGTTCATCCACGGCGCATACGACGCGACGTTGTTCTCTCTGTTTTATCTCTATCTCCAGTCCGGCGGCGTTCAGCCGGCACTACTATAAACCAACCGTCAAAATCGTTTTGTTCTCGCGGATACGTCACGAAGTATGCCTGTCGCGCAACTTCCCGGTATTCCGGGTGGACCAGAGATACTGATTCTCGTCGTCATGGCACTGTTCATCGTGTTCGTCTTCGTCCTGCTCCGTTCGCTCGTCCGGGTTTTCTCTGGGTCGAACGACGAGCGTATCGAGGCACTCGAACGGCGAGTCGAAAAACTCGAACGCGAACGGGATTAAAGGTTCGAGAACGCTTCGTCGGCCATCGCACCCGTATCCGCGACGATGTCTTCCCATTCGGTACTGTCGGGAGCCATCCCACAGAGTCGCGCGATTCGCATAATGGATACGTGATAAACGTGCTGAACGCCCGGCTCGTCTTGCCAAACGATGACGTTGCAGGGGAATAGTCCACCAATTTTCATGGATTCATCGAGCGCCCGGTCGGCCATCGTCGGGTTGCACGCCCCGAGGACGTAGTAGGGGTCGCGCTCGGCATCGACTTTCTCGTTTAGGAGTTCAGACGGCGAAAACTCGACCGGAACCCCGAATCCTGCCTCTGTAAACACCTCGCGGACGTGTTCGATTGCCTCCTCGTGGCTCATTTCGAGGGTTGCTTGCTTCTCGCCGATGTCAGACGAATCGAGGTCAGCCGGGTCGATAGGGAGATTCACGCGGTCAGTATGGCCGCCGATGGGATAAAACTCGGGCCGCAGACGAGCCACAGCCTACTCCTCGGTGGTTGGCACAGGTCCTGTTCCGACCACCTCGCGCACGCTCGATTCGAACTCCTGACGCCGCTCGAAGTAGGTGGTATCTACCTCTGAGAGCACAGACGAGAGCCGTTGTGGACCGTCAGGCGTGCGGATTTCGACGTCACCGGCCCGGCGTTCGACTTCTGACTTCTCGATGCCCCACGTCAGCCGCGAGGCGATTCGTGCGAGCGGGACACCCTCGACAGGGGTCCCCTCACCGAGTTCGACGACTGGCCCATTCTCCTCGTCTTCGCCGTTCTCGTCATCATCGTCTGCCATACCCGACACCCGATGGCAACCCGATTAGGGCTTTCGACTCCCACCTTTTGCTGCGCTCCGCTCGCTAGCGCTCGCTTCGCTGGCAAAATCTGGACCAAAAGCCTCCTCGTTCCCTGCGGTCACTCGTCGGCCCGCTCACTCGGCCTACGGCCTCACTCGCGGTCCAACTACTGTCCTTCCGCAACCGCACAGCATCGCAGAAGCCCTCACTCGCTCCGTTCACTTCGTTCGCTCCACTCGTTCGCCCTTCATCCTCCGAGGCCCGCACCGCCTCCGCATCCGCCGAAGCCCTCGGCACTCACTTCGTTCGTGCCTCGCCCTTCATCCGCCAGGAACCGCCACCGCCCCGCTACTGCCGCACCACCCACCGACGAGATTTTTGGTGTGCGCCACCTCAGAGGGAATATGCGCGTTGGGCTGGTCTCCGTCGGCGACGAACTCCTCGCGGGCGATACCGTGAACACGAACGCCACATGGCTCGGCGCACGCCTCACCGAGCGCGGGGCAGAAGTCGAACGCGGCGTCGTGATTCCAGACCGAATCGAAGAAATCGCAGCCACCATCTCACGTCTCCACGAGCGCTACGACGCCGTGCTCGTCACCGGCGGACTCGGGCCGACCCACGACGATTTGACGATGGACGCCGTCGCCGAAGCATTCGACCGCGACACGGAAATTAACGACGAAGCCGTCGAGTGGCTCACAGAACACGGCGGCTACGAACGCGACGACCTCGCAGAGAACACCGCCGCCCTCCCGACAGGCGCACGGGTACTCCACAACGAAGCGGGCGTCGCACCCGGTTGCGTGGTCGAATCGGTGTACGTCTTTCCGGGCGTCCCCGAGGAGATGAAAACAATGTTCGAATCCATCGAAGGGGAGTTCTCGGGAACTATCCAACACGTCGAGTCAGTCCACGCCGACGAACCAGAAAGCGCGCTACTCGACAGAATCGAAGACGTCAGGGACCGCTTCGATGTCACCATCGGAAGCTATCCGGGCGAGCACGTCCGGATCAAAATCCAGAGTCCCGACGAAGAGGAGGTCACGGCGGCAGCCGACTGGCTCACAGCGCACGTCGATACCGTGGACGAGTAAGTCAGCGATAGAAGTACGCCCACCACGCGATGACGATGATGACTCCCGCAATCCAGACGGCAAAGCCGGCCAGATTGATGATACCCGTCTGTACGCCCTCTTGGAGGAGTATATCCACGGCCATGCAGGTCGGTCGCTTGCCGGACAG
>DASSKS010000108.1:0-3598 GCA_035690245.1 Halococcus sp.
GACGTACAGCGATTCGTTCCATATCCGACGCCCGCTCATCGAAGGCTCGGACTTGGCCTACTTCGAGGAGTATCCCCGGCTTGCCACCATTGCACTGGAGCGCTACCTCGAAGCACAAGGAGTCTCGTTAGCCGGGACCAGTGACGAGTATCCATTCAGACTCCGGCGATGGGAGTGGAACTTCAACGCACCCGTCGCCTACGGGACGACGCTCGATGTGAACGCAACGGTCGTCGATACCTCGGAGGAGTCCGTTCTCGTCTTTCACACCTTCGAACAGGACGGACGCACGCTCATCGACGGCTGGACGGAGTACGGATGTTTCAATCGAACAGGAGCACAGATCGCGTTCGATGACCACATCCGCAACGTACTATCAGAAGAATGAGAGCTGAGCAGTTTTCGAGAGCAATTCGCCGAGAATTTTTTATTGATTTTACATATTTTGAAGAGCACCAGACGATGTATCACCAACCGGTGCCGTTTTGTCCCTGAATCTACTACCTCTCTTTGAGTGGTATCTTTAGCGATACTAATATATGATATTGGGAAGTGTATCGTTAACAACCTAATTCCGCTAGCTACCGTCCACACTAACCCTATTCACGACCGATTATCTGTGAGGATAACAACCCAGTATCTCGAAGGCTACGCTATGAGGTCGGGTCGTCACTACCCGTTGGCTGCTCTTCTTTCGTTGATGCGTGTACCACTCCGATGTTTGGGTCGTACTCCTCGCTCGGGACACCGGGGAGGGTCGCTAAAATAGCCGAAATATCGCTTCCTGTACGCTGGCCGCGATACCAATACCCCGTAAAGATAACGAGTCCAACCAAAAGCCACGGAACGTAGATAACGAGTGCTCCTTCAGCCGCTTGTACGAGCAACAATACTGACCCGAGTGCGCCGATGGCGGCGGACACGTACAGCCACCCGCCGATATCGAACGACGCTCGATTGGCGAGATTCTGTTTGTTCATGTAGATGTACGCTGCGGTGATTGACACGGCAACGAACGGGATGAGGTAGCTGAATGTCGCAAGCCGAAGCGCTTGGCTCAGCCCAGCACTCCAGAACAGCAGTCCACTAGAAGCGGCGTAAAGCACCACCAGCGACCAGTGCGGCGTCCCCCACCGTTCGTTCACAACCGAAAACCACTCGGGAAAGATTTCGTCCCATGCCCACGAATACGGCATTTTGATGGTTGCGACGATAACGGCATGGACGCTCGATGCGGTGGCCAACAACCCGCCGAACGCGACGAGTGCCGTCGCATACCCGCCGAGAAACTCCTCTGCGGCGGTCGCAAGCGGTTGTGCGGAGTTTGCGAGTACTGTGTAGTCGGCGACGACGCCGTAGATGACCGCCGCGGTCCACATATAGAGCACGATGAGGACGAGCGACCCGACGAGCATCGAGAGCGGGAGATTGCGCCCGGGATTTTTGATTTCGGCCCCGAGTTCGCTGATCGCCCCGATACCGATATACGCAAAGAACAGTGGGACTGCCGCGGCGATGAACCCATCCATGCCGCCGGTGAAAAAGGGCGTGTAGTTCTCTGTGTGGATACTGAATGAACCGGGAATCAAGAGGATGAGGAGTGAGAGAATCAACAGGGTGAAGATGGCGTTCTGGGAGATGCTGTACCGGCGAGTACCAATGAGGTTCACGAGCATGAGGACAGTGAGAAGAGCGAATCCAGACACTTTCGGGGGAATAGCCGGAAAGAACACCTGAAAGTAGTTCCCGAAGCCGATTGCGAGCGTCGCGTTAGCGGCCATGAAGCCGAGCCATTTCGACCACGAGACGGCAAAGCCGATGAGACGGTTCTCATAGCACCGCGAGAGAAACGTATAGGCAGACCCCGCAGCCGGGAAAATCGTCACCAAGTAGCTGTAGTTGATGGCGATGAACAACGCTAAGATTCCCGCAAGGGCCACCACGAGGATGACGCTCGGGCCGGTTGTGCTGCTTGCCGTGCCAATCGTGACGAACAACCCTGCACCGAGTACCCCCGCAATGACGGTGCTGGTCGCTCCGAACAGACCGATGTCCCGGTCGAGGCTGTTATCGCGCTGTGTGGTTTCGCTACCCATGAGTGGCAATCACAAGACTCCTATTTAAATCATGGTGGCTGATTGGCGCTGTCGTGTCAGTACCGAACCCGAAACGACTATCACGAATCGTCTTCAGTATCGGTAGCATATGCGGGAACAACGAACACAAATGAGGGAGATGGCCGAGACGCTCGTCTCGTTTCCAAGCTATCCCGGGGACGAAGAACCCGTTCAACGGTGGCTCTACGACCGGCTAGAGGACCTCGGATTTCAGACGTATGAATGGGAGCCGGATACTGACCTCCTCGCGTCCCATCCTTCGTTTCCACCGATAGACACACTAGAATTGGAAAATAGGCCGAGCATCGGCGGTGTTTTGGAGCTAGGAGACCCAAACGACGGTCCGACCATCGTTCTGAACGGACACGCAGATGTCGTTCCAGTGGCCGAAAACGAGTGGACGAGCGACCCGTTCGAAGCACGGTGGGAGGACGGTCGTCTCTACGGACGGGGTGCGCTCGACATGAAAAGCGGTCTCGTCGCCTGTATTTTCGCTGCTCTTTCCGTGTACGAACAGAGTGACGGTCTCGATGGCCGCATCGTGGTCGAAAGCGTCGTCGGCGAGGAGGAGGGTGGTATCGGCGCTGCAACGGCTGCGGGAAACAACCCGTACCCGTTCGAACGCGACGCGGTGCTCATCGCAGAGCCGTCGGATTTCAATATCACAGTGGCTGCCGAAGGCTGTCTGATGAAATGCCTCACGATATACGGAAAGTCGGCTCACGCCGCCCGGACGTGGGAGGGTGAGTCGGTGCTTCCGCATGTCGAGCGTATCCGACGGGCGTTCACCGACCACGAACAGGAGCGCGCCGAACGAGTCACCCATCCACTCTACGAAGAATTCGACAATCCGTGGCCGGTCAACTTCGGGACGGTACACGCTGGAAACTGGGCATCGAGCGTCCCAGCGGAACTCACTTCCGAGATTCGAATCGGCGTTGCACCCCACGAAACGGTGCGTGAGGTCGAATCGGAATACCAACAACGCCTGAAGCAGGTCATCGAAGAAAGCGAGTGGCTGTCAAGCCATCCGCCCGCGTTCGAACGGTTTTCGGTGCAGTTCGAGGGGTCAGAAGTAGCGCGAGACGAACCCATCGTGAAATCCCTCGCCCAAACGATGCGAGAACACGGCATCGACCCGGAGTACGAGGGGTTCACCGGCGGGACCGATGCGAGACACTATCTCGAAGCCGGAATCCCGACGGTCGTGTTCGGGCCGGGAGCACTCGACATTGCTCACCAACCGGACGAGTGCATCGAGTGGAACGGTGTCATCGAGGCCAGCGAAATCATTGCGGACACTGTCGAATCATATCTAACTGCATTCTGATTTTCTCAGACGTTCTCGGTGTGAAACTTCGGGCAGCCACCTCACCACTCGGGACGCCGTTTCTCGAAAAAGGCAGCTAGCCCTTCCTCGAACGTCGCAGAATCGCTGGCTTGCTTGATGGTGTTCCGTTCGTTTTCGAGGTGTGCGTCCA
>DASSKS010000109.1:0-4078 GCA_035690245.1 Halococcus sp.
CAGCCAGACCGCTGTAACTACGAGTGTGCGAACTTCTGTCCGCCCAATAGAACGGGAAAAGAGTGTATCGTCACGCGCGAGGAGCGCTTTGAGGACGATAGCTACGACGGTGGCCCGAACCAGATTTCGATTTCGGAGGAAATCTGTCTGGGCGAGACCTGCGGTATCTGCGTCGAGAAATGTCCCTTCGACGCCATTGAAATCATCAACCTGCCCCAAGAACTCGAAGATTCTCCCGTGCATCGCTACGGCGAGAACGCCTTTGCGCTGTATGGACTGCCGGCCCCCAGAGAAGGGCAGGTAACGGGGATTTTGGGACCCAACGGCATCGGCAAAACCACTGCTGTTCACATCCTTGCCGGCGAAATCACGCCGAATCTCGGCGAGTGGAACGGTGAAACGGACTGGGAGAGCGTCTTGGCGGAGTATCGTGGTACTGAACTCCAAGACTATTTAGAAAGCCTGCAAGAAAACGCCGTCACCGTCGCCCGAAAGCCCCAGTACGTGGACCAGATTCCCGACCAGTTCGATGGGAATACGCGCGCGCTCCTCTCTCGAACCGACGAACGCGGCGTGCTCTCAGAACTCATCGAACGGCTGTCGATTGGTCCGGTGATGGACCAGCCAATCGATTCGATTTCGGGCGGTGAACTCCAGCGGGTGGCGCTCGCGGCGACGCTCGCACGCGACGCCGATTTCTATTTCCTAGACGAAATCACTCCCTACCTCGACATCGGCCAGCGCATGAGCGCCGCACGCCTCATTGGCGAACTCGCGGGCGAAGACCGCTCGATGCTCGTGGTCGAACACGATTTGGCGATTCTCGACTTGCTCGCCGATTCGCTCCACGTGGCTTACGGCGAACCCGGAGCCTACGGCGTGATTACGAGTCCAAAATCAGTCAAAAACGGCATCAACGAGTACCTCGCGGGGTATCTCGAAAACGAGAACATGAGGATTCGTCCGAACGCCATCGAATTCGAAGAATACGCTCCGCGGGCGAGCGCCGCCGGCGAGACGCTCGTTGAGTATCCCACTGTCGAGAAATCCTACGGCGATGGCGGGTTCTCCCTGACTGTCGAGGGTGGAACCATTCACGAGAACGAAGTGCTCGGTGTGGTTGGTCCCAATGGTATCGGCAAGACGACGTTTGCAGAACTCTTGACTGGGGAACTCGAACCCGACGAGGGAACTTTGGGAACGCGACTCGACATTGCCTACAAGCCTCAGTATATCGAAATCGACCAGCCGATGCGCGTCGATGCCTTCCTCTCCTCCATCACCGCTGATTTCGGTTCTTCTTACTGGAATACCGAAATCGCGGGACCGCTCCAACTCGAACGAATCATGGAGCAGAACCTGACCGACCTCTCGGGTGGCGAGCGCCAACGAGTCGCCATCGCGGCCTGCCTGTCAGAGGATGCAGACCTCTATCTGTTCGACGAACCGTCTGCACATCTCGATGTCGAACAGCGCGTCCAGGCCACCTCGGCCATCCGCCGGTACGCAGAAAACCACGACGCCACGGCGCTCGTCATCGACCACGACATCTACATGATAGACTTACTCGCGGACCGCTTGTTGGTGTTCGACGGCGAACCCGCCGTCTCGGGCCACGCAACCCCACCTGTCGGAATGCGCGAGGGCATGAATCGCTTTCTTTCGGACCTCGACGTGACCTTCCGGCGCGACGAGCGCGTGGGTCGCCCGCGCATCAACAAACCCGGCAGCCAGCTCGACCGCGAGCAGAAAAATCAGGGCGAGTACTACTACGCACCCTGAATGCCTTCGTTTTCCGGTCTCAAACGCTGGCTTCGACAGCCCTCGAAACACCGTGTGGCCGTCCTCGCGGTCTGTTCTGTTGTGCTACTTTCGCTCGCGCTCGTCGGGTTCGTGAGCGCGAACACGCCACATATGGCAGTCAATAGCGACCCACCCGAGCGGAACACGCTCATCGGGCTTCAGAGCTATCACAACGACGGTCGGGCGCTCGAAGTCACCCCCAATGGGACAGTGGTCTGGGAGTATTCAACTGTCGAGAACGTTTTCGATGTCGAAGCGCTCTCCCCCAATCGAGTGCAGATTGCGGGGGCGGACGCCCTCCCCGACCGAAAGTGCCCCGAACGCTTCGTGGATGACGGCTTTGCAGGGTGTGCCTACAACAGCGTGCGCATCGTCTCTCAGGAGACGAACGAAACGCGCTGGAAGTACGGCTGGTACGATGTCGAGCGCCACGAACACGAACTCCACGACGTAGACCACTACACCGTCGCGGGTGAGGACCGCTGGGTGCTCGTGGATATGGGCAACGACCGGGTGTTCGCCATCGACAGAAGTGGAAAAATCCTGTGGCAGTGGAACGCGAATTCGACCTACGACCGGCCGCCGAGCATCGGGGTAGAAGACGACTGGACGCACATGAACGACGTCGACCGCATCGGAAAACGAACCTTTCAGGTGAGCCTGCGGAACTTCGATACCGTCGTCGAGTTGCGCGTCGCTCCCAACGGTTCGGTTTCAGTCACGCCACTCGTCGGCCCGAACCGCTTTACGCCGGAGGGGTCTGCGGGACCGTTGGCCGCCCAACACAACCCAGACCGTCTCGCAGAAGGCCACCTGCTCGTCGCGGACAGTGAAAACGACCGCGTCGTGGAATTCAACAGCGACGGCGACATCGTCTGGGAAGTCGGCGGGAGCGGCCGGTTCGACTGGCCGCGCGATGCGGACCGCCTTTCGAATGGCCACACGCTCATCACGGACTCGTACAACGGCCGTATCGTCGAAGTTAATAGTCAGGGAAAAATCGTCTGGGCACTCGAAACGAAAGACCTCCCCTACGAGGCAGACCGCATCCCTAGAGACGGCGCGGGCGAGGGCAGCACACCCCGACCCATCGCCAACGGAGAAACGTTCGACTCACGGACGAACGCGACGAACTCCATTGTGAATACGCTTCAGTACGGGGCGACGCTCGTGAAATACACCGTTCCGGGATGGCTTGGCAGCCCCGGCCTACTCCTTGGGGGTGTGCTCTGTGGACTCGGCGCGCTCATCGAAACCCGACGATGGCGACGCACTATGAATGAAAAAGAGACGTGACTACCACCACAGTCGAGAAAGTCTATACCAGTTGCTGACAGTCAGCACAGAGGTGTTGTTCTTTGACATCGACTTCGCGCACAGTCGGTGAGAAATTCATCACACAGGTCTCGTCGTTACAGTGTTCGAGTCCGAGCGTGTGGCCGATTTCGTGGACGACCTCCTTGCGGACGCGCTCGGTGAGGACATCGTGGTCCGAGTAGTCGAGATGGCCGCCGTCGGCAGCGGTCTGGAGGCGATAGGTCGAAACCACGCTGCCATTCCCCGAAAGATAGGCAAGCCCGAACACGTAGTTACGGCGGCGATAAAAGAGGTCTTCTGTGGTGATGGCGATGTTCTTCTCGGCGCTCCCGACCCGACCAGCGAGTTCGATGAACGCCTCGGCGCGATACTGGCCGCGGCTCTCGTCATAAGCGTTCCCGGGGAGCGCGCGGGCGTTGTGAAGCGTCGCATCACAGTCATAAACCGAGCGCAATCCGGCCGAGGCCGCCCGCTTTATCGGAGCGGGAACGTCGCCGACCGGCACGATGTCGACGTGCATACGAAGGAATTTAGGACGGGGCAATCATAAATGTCCCGACGTGAACCCCGCCACCAACGCGCTCGCCACCCGCCTCGCTCGCTTCGATAGACTCGTCGAGGTCGGTATCGGTCTGCGAACCGATGTCGCCGCGCGTCTCGCAAAGAACACAGCTGTCACCGCGACGGATATCCACTCCTGTACTGTGCCCGAAGGTATCGCGTTCGTCCGTGACGACATCACTACACCCGCAATCGAAACCTACGCCGATGCCGATTGCATCTACGCGCTGAATCTCCCGCCTGAACTCCACCGCCCGACTCGAACGGTCGCGCGTGAAGTCGGTGCCGAATTCCTGTTCACGACGCTCGGCGGTGAGTTTCCAGCGATTCCTACGGAATCAGAAACGCTCCCCGGCGAGACGCTCTTTCGCGCCACGAATCGGCGGTCCAAGAACAC
>DASSKS010000110.1:0-4606 GCA_035690245.1 Halococcus sp.
TCGTAGCCTGCGTCTTCGAGAGCCTGCTCGGTTGGTTCGACCGTTCTCTCGATCAGGTCGTCGGTAAGTGACTCGAACGTTGCACGGGTGAGGCTCTGTTCGAGATGGACCGGCCCGGAGTCGGTCGCGGTGATGAACGGGAGGTTGATCTCGGTTTCCTTGCGGCTGCTCAACTCGATTTTGGCTTCTTCGGCTGCCTCAGTCAGCCGCTGGAGCGCCTGCCGGTCTTCACGGAGGTCGAAACCGTGCTCATTCTCGAACTCCTCAGCGAGGTGGTCGACAATCGCTTGGTCCCAGTCGTCGCCACCAAGGTCGTTGTCGCCGTTCGTGGCGACGACTTCGTACACACCGCCTCCAAGGTCGAGGATGGAGACGTCGAACGTGCCACCCCCAAGGTCGAACACGAGGACGGTCTGATCGGACTCGTCGTCGAGACCGTACGCCATCGACGCTGCGGTGGGTTCGTTGATGATACGCTCGACCTCGAAGCCAGCGATCTCACCGGCGTCCTTCGTCGCCTGACGCTGGCGGTCCGAGAAGTACGCCGGAACGGTGATGACCGCCCGTTCGATCTCATCTCCGAGGTACTCCTCGGCGTCGTGCTTGATCTTCTGGAGGATTGCCGCCGAGATTTCTTCGGGCGTGTGCTCCACGCCGTCGATCTCGACGGTGTAATCCTCGCCCATGTGGCGCTTGATCGATTCGACAGTCCGATCGGGATTCTGGATCGCCTGATTTTTCGCGGGTTTGCCGACGAGACGCTCGTCATCGGTGAACGCGACTACCGACGGCGTAGTGCGGTCACCCTCGTCGTTGGTGATGATTTCGGGGTCGCCACCCTCCATCACTGCGAACGCACTGTTGGTTGTGCCGAGGTCGATACCGAGGATTTTGTTGCTGCTCATATCTGACAGGTGGCGGCTTCTAGTACTTAAATCTTGCTTGTGGAAAAGAACCACACCAACAGTAGAAGCGGTGGAGTACCCCGGTTTTGTATTTCTACTGATGAAGAGCAGTGTCTAAACCTGAACCGCAATACTACTACTCTTCAGCTTTGGTCGCGCAGAGAGCGGAGAATGATAGCAGTCTATCGTTGTCGAAAACAGTAGTTTTCCATACCGATACGAAAACCTCCGTTCTTGATATACTGAATCGCGGTACGATTAGGGTGGCCGAGCAACCGTGCAAATCGCCGCCTACGTCCGTGTCTTCGATCAGCCTTCTTCAAGAAGATCATCGATGAATCGAAATCCGTTAACGAATGTCACTGAGTCCCCGTACCCCGCATCCCCGAGAACTGCCTCTGCTCCCTCACCGGCAGCGATATCAGTCGTGTAGATGTAGGCGTGTGTCGCGCCACCCGAACTGAGGACTTGTGCGGCGAGTGCTCCAAGCGCGGGGTCGGCACGCTCAATCTCGTCTTCCGGCCGATCATCGGCACTCGCAATGTATCGCTGAATAGAGTCCATCGTTTTCGAGACTAACGGATTCGTATACTCCAGTGGGTCAGCGACGCGGACCCACCCTTCATCAATGGCGACGTCAACCGGAATCACTTCTGCGGTGAGTCGTTCGCTGGAATCAGCGCTGGTCAACTCCTCGTAGACACGTTCTGGAACCACAAACACGATATCGTTGCGTCTGGCGAAGGTCCGTACTCGCTGATAGCGCTCCTTCGAGGGCTTTCCGAGCGCGACGAAAAAGCCCGTGTCCGCGATGTGGATCGCACTCACCTGTCGAGGTCCTCAGCATCAACGACATCCGCTAGCGACGCGCCTCGGTCTTCGAGCGAAAAGTAGTCGCAAGCAATCGGGTGGAGTGCTTGCAGAATCACCTCAGCTTCGAGCGGTGAGAGGTCAAGGTCATCGGCAACGAGCCGATGAGTCGTCTCTCCCTGTTCACGGGCGACAGTATACGTGAGCGCGGTTGCGAGGCCGTGAATCCCGTGGCGGTCGATATACGAGTCGATAGTATCGTTGGTCGTCCGCCGTGCGACTGCGGCGATGAGAGCCGGCGAAATAGTGTATTCGCGGCCGTCCTCGACGGTCAGCGTCAGTTCGATGTCGACTGCTGCGTAGCGTTGAGGCTGAGCGTCCGATGTTGTGGTGAGCACACCAGCGTCGGCGAGTTGGTTCACATACGTGTAGGCAGTTCCTTGCGAGAGATCAAGTGCGTCCACGAGTTCTCGAACGGTTGCGTCACCTTCACGGTAGAGGTATGTGTAGATACGGGCAAGCTGTGGCTGTTCGAGAAGATCGGCTACTGAGAGGAAATCACGGACGATTTCACCGTCCTTTCGTGAAGCGGTCTGTGACATGAGCAAGCTCTGTTTACAGATTATGGATAATCGGTAATAAGGTTGGTGGATGAATTACAGGAGTATACCGTCAATCGGTATTCCAAACTGGTTTTTCGTCAACTACATACCAATTGGACAGCCAAAATAGTTAGGGATTTGCCAGAACGGTCTGTATAGTGATATGCAGTGTATTAGTAGGAATTCGACCGCAGTATAGCGATTTTGCGGTTTGTGATGGTACGTCCGCTTAACCCAATAATAAGACGTGGATTTACCAACCCCCGCGCCCTCGGGTAAGCACGAAACGCGCAATCGCCACAGTGAGTCCTTTGAAGCGCGAAAATACGCACTCAAACAAGGGCCACACGCATCACGGCGAGCGAAACGTTTACGCGAATCCGAACCATGCGTATATGCAGAAACAACGAATGAGTACCACCGACGACACCCCCCTCTCTCGGAAACGACTCCACACTGTCTTCGAGCAGTTGGCCAACGACCGCAAGCTCGACATCCTCGGCTACGCCGCCGAACAGAGACGATTCTCCGTAGCCGATCTCAAAGACGAGTTCGGTTTTCCGCATACGACGGCCCATGAATACTGCCGCGACCTCGCCGCAGCAGGGTTACTCCGCCGAGAAAAGGGCAAGCCTGCCGTCTACTCTCCCGTCGAGTTTGATATCCATCTCTCGCTGGACGCGATCTCTACCGCTGTCACAACCGAATCCGAAACCGTCGACTATCTACTCGCTGAATACGGCGATGGAATCATCGAAGAGGTTCTCGACATCTGGGAACGCGTCGAGGCCGGCGACCTCACCTACCGCGAAGCCAGCGCTACACTCAACATGACACACGCCGATTTCCTTCGTCTCGCTGCCGAACTCGAACTCTTCGACCGATGAGACCAGTCATCCTCGATGCGAACGCCATCATCATGCACGGACGAGCGTTTCCCGAGCGCGTGCGCGCTGCCGCTGAAACGGAGGTAACGCTCGTCCTTCCCCGCTCGGTCAAACACGAACTCGTTGATGATGTCCTCGATACTGAAAATGCACCGTCGAACCATCAAACCGCGGCTCGGGCGATTCAAGAGTTAATCGATGAGGGATTCCTCGTGCTTCGCACGCCGGACTACGAAGCTTACAGCGGCGTGATCGACGAGGCGCGACGTCGCATCGCCGATGACTCGCTTCCTGAGCACGAGGTCAAAGCCGATCAGTACATCCCGGCGCTTGTCTGTGAACTCGCCCAAGATGGTGCCGTCGAATTGGTGACTGCCGACAAGAAACTCCGTGAAACCGTCCACGAGATCGCAACACGCCGTGGCATCGCTGACCGCGTGATTCTCAGCGATCCGTTAACAGTACTATGAGTTCGAAGCCAGAACACTCCACGGACCTCAACGCCGCAATCACGGCGTTTCTCGACGCTAAACAGAAGGGCAACGATACTGGGAATTACCGCCGGCTCGCCGAAAACGTCCTCGGACGGTGGAATGAATGGCTCCACCAGCGCGGCGTCACCGCCCTCGACCGTATCGACACCCAGACCATGCGCCGATACGCTCAGCGTCTCAGACAGCGTGCTCGCGCACGCGAGGACGATCCAGAGACGGGCATCACTCCCGCAAGCGCGCAAACCTACTACGCGATCATCAGTGGATTTCTCACGTGGTGCGTCGAGGACGAACGCCTCCCAACGAATCCTGCGCTCGCCCGCCGCGCGAAGAGCGAACTCCCCGACGATACAGGCGAGCGGACTACCCAACAATTCTGGTCAGCCGAAGACCGCACTCGCCTCCTCCGGCACGTCGACAAACGCGCCCATGATGCCATCGACGAGCGTGGTTCCGACGCTACTATTGAGGTACGCGACCGCGCGCTCGTCGGAGTGCTCGCCTTTAGCGGCTGTCGCGTCGGCGAGGTCGTCCGCGATATCGAGGATATCCGTCGACAGGGCCTTCGCTGGAACGACATCGACCTCAACAGTGGCACGCTCCGCGTGCTCGGGAAAAACCAGCGCTGGCAGGAAGCCCAACTTCCACGGCAGGCTCGAAATGCCCTTGACCGCCACCAACGAGTCCAAGACCCACCGACCGAGGACTGGCCGGTCTTCCCTACCGCACACGCACCTACGCTCTACACACTCGTGCGCGAGCACCTCCCCGAGCAGGGCGTTCCGGGCGAAGAGGTCGAAACACTCCTCGAAGAGAACGATATCGAGGCACTACTGCGCGAGTACGAAATCGCGCCGCCGAATCTCACCACTCGGAGCGTGCGCCGGATTCTCGGCGATCTGTGCGAC
>DASSKS010000111.1:0-6509 GCA_035690245.1 Halococcus sp.
GTCGGGTTCCATCCCTTGCGGGTCGGAGCCGAATCGCGGGCGGAGGGTCACGCTCACAAGACCGGCCATTCCTATTGCATCGAACCGATGAGCAGTATGTAGCGGGTCAGTCGAAATAGCGCCCACTCATTCGTCGGGTGCGTAGTCGTCGTGAATCTGGTCCATGCGGGCAGCCATGATGAAGTCCGTTTCAAATAGCCCGTCGATTTTGTGGGTCCACATCTCGACGACGACTTCGCCCCACGAGAGGTGGAGGTCCGGGTGATGCCATTCTTCCTCTGCGAGTTCGCCGACCTCGTAGGTGAATTCGAGGGCATCCCTGAAGTCCTCGAACTCGTAAGTTCCTTCGAGATGGTGTTCGTCTATGACTTCCCAGACCGACTGGTCGATGTCCTCGTAGAATTCTTCGAGTTCCTCGCCCGTCAGTGGGTCGTCGTCGCTGGTACACGCCACGCATTCACGTTCTGCGAGTTCCGATTCGGCCATGTGAATGGGTTGGTTGCGAATCGACTTTAAGCTCTCCCTGTTGGTAGCAGCGGTAGCGGAGGCGGTGCGTCGGTAGCGGTGCGGTCCTGGCGGATGAAGGGCGAACGAGCGGAGTGAGTGAGGGCTTCTGCGGTCGGTCGGTGCGGTTGCGGGGCGGTCGCGGAAGTACTAGTGGTTGTACCGCGAGTGAGCCGTAGGCGAATGAGCGGCAGTTTTTAGTCCAGGTTTTTGCGAGGGGTTGAGCGAGCCGAAGGCGAGCGATGCCCCGAAGTAAAAACCTGGAGGTTGTTCAGTCGAGGACGACGAGCACGTCGCCCATATTGACCGACTCGCCCTCGTTTACGACGACTTCGGCCACAGTGCCCCCTCGCGAGGCGACCACGTCGTTTTCCATCTTCATGGCTTCGAGCACACAGAGCACGTCACCCGAGGAAACCTCGTCGCCTTCTTCGACGTTCACGTTCAAAATCGTGCCCTGCATCTCGGCGGTGACTTGCTCGCCTTCTGCGGTGCTCGCGCTGCTCCCGCCGTCATCGCTTTCGTTGCTCGGCCCGGCGGCACTCAACTGCTGGGTGCGCCCGCCTCCACCGGAGCCACCCGCCTGAATCGGTGGTGCGCCGCGTTCTTCTAAGTTGACTTCGAAGCGCTTGCCGTTTACCTCCACGACGAAATCGCGCTCGGTGACTTCCTCGTCTTCGCTTTCGGTGGTCGTTTCGGCTGGTCCCCACTTCTCTTGGGCCTCCTCGATTTTTTCGGGGTCGAGTTCCTCATCCAAGTAGTTCGTTGTGTGCTCACCGGCAGTAAAGGCCTCGTCAGTGAGCATCAGCCGGTGGAACGGAATAACCGTCGTAATGCCCTCGATTTCGAACTCGCGGAGAGCGCGCCGACTCCGTGCGAGACACTCCTCGCGGTCAGCCCCCCAGACGATGAGTTTAGCTATCATCGAGTCGTAGTCGCCGCCAATCGAATCGCCTTGTCTAAGCGCGTCGTCGATACGAATTCCAATTCCGCCGGGCGGGTCGTAGGTTTCGAGTGTGCCGGTGGCTGGCGAGAAGTCGTTCGCGGCGTTTTCCGCGTTGATGCGGAACTCCATCGCGTGGCCGTCAAGGACGACATCCTCTTGGGCGAACGGAAGTTCCTCGCCAGCGGCCACCCGAATCTGCTGTTTCACGATGTCGATGCCCGTGAGTTGTTCGGAGGCGGTGTGTTCGACCTGTATTCGGGTATTGACTTCGAGGAAGTAGAAGTCGGCGTCCACGTCGAGTAGCCCGTCCTCGCCGCGGTCTTTGTCTTCGACGAGGAACTCGAAGGTGCCGGCGTTGTAGTAGTCGGCAGCGTCAGCCCCGCGGCGGGCGGACTCGCGTATCTGCTCGCGTAATTCGTCCGAAATAGCTGGACTCGGGGCTTCCTCGATGAGCTTCTGGCGGCGTCGCTGGAGCGAGCAGTCGCGTTCGCCGATGTGACGGACGTTGCCGTGGTGGTCGGCGATGATTTGGACCTCGATGTGGCGCAAGGCTTCGAAATATTTTTCGACGTACACTGCTTCATTGTCGAAATACGCCTCGCCCTCGCGTTGGGCGCTCTCTAGTTGGTCTTCGATTTCGTCTTCGCCGTGGACGATTTTCTGCCCGCGCCCACCGCCGCCGCCTTCTGCCTTGATGAGAACTGGATAGCCGGCTTCATCGGCGAACTCCGCGATTTCGTCGGCGGACTCGACGGGGTCTTCGGTACCTGGAACGATTGGCACGTCGGCGGCGTCCATCGCCTTGCGCGCGCTGGTCTTCTCGCCGAGTTGTTCCATCGACTCGCTCGATGGACCGACCCACGTCATCTCGCTGTCTTCGACGCGCGCGGCGAAGTCTGCGTTCTCGGCCAGAAAGCCATAGCCCGGATGGACCGCGTCCGCGCCGGCTTTTTCTCCGGCTTCGACGATGGCTTCTCCGTCGAGATACGAGTCGGCGGCGCGCGCCGGCCCGACGTTGTAGGCTTCGTCGGCATACCGGACGTGGCCCGCGTTTTTGTCTGCTTCCGAATAGACGGCGACGGTGGCGATATCCAGTTCTTCACACGCGCGCATGACGCGCACCGCGATTTCTCCCCGGTTGGCGACGAGGACCTTTTCGAACATTCTTGTTCATGGTAGTGTGAGCCACCGTTTAAAACTATACACTGTGGTTCCCCGACTGGCCGGTGTGAACACTCACCACAAGATACTGTAGAAGGGCAATCCGTGGCCAATTACTGTCGGTGGAACATCCGTTTGTCGTTGTGGCGGTTGGCGCGCGGGAGCGCACGAAGTGCGCGACTCGTGCGAGGGATGAGCGACGCGAGTGTAACGAGCGGCGCTAATCGGCTGGGGAGGGTGTGGCTTGCGGTATTTATGGTCCGTGATTTGTTGCAGATGAGTCGACTTTGGTCACTGATTTTGCGACAGAACATCAAACCGGCCAACAACACACCTCAAAGCGCATCTCTTGGTCTGTCGAAGTAGCCCTCAGAACCGCTCCGTGCGCCCGGCAGCCGTCCATCCATCGGTTGGCACGTCGTGAGGCACACGCACGCGCCGACCCTGTATCGCTTCGATTTTCCCGGCGAACGTCCACCGTTTTCCGTCCCACGTCTCCGTTTCGCTCGCGGTTGCCGCCCGCTCGCGGTCCGTGAGGTAGCCTCCGAGCGCAGCGGCGATGGCAGCGGCTTCGTCGCTGTCTGCATCGTCTGGAATCGCCGCCGCGAGTTGCTTCGAGTATGAATCGTCCATTAGAGTGGGATGTTCCCGTGTTTTCGGTCGGGACCGGATTTGCGTTTGCTCTCCAACATCTTCAAATCCTCGATGAGAACTGGGCGAGTCGCGTCGGGTTCGATAACGTCGTCCACGAAGCCGCGTTCTGCCGCCGTGTAGGGATTGGCGAAGGTGTCGCGGTACTCGTCGATGAGTTCGTCGCGGCGGGCTTCTGTATCATCCGCTTCGTCGAGTTCGTCGTCGTAGAGGATATTGACTGCGCCCTGTGGCCCCATGACGGCGATTTCAGCGGTCGGCCACGCATAGTTCACGTCCGCCTCGATATGCTTCGAGGCCATCACGTCGTAGGCTCCCCCGTAGGCTTTTCTCGTGATAGTGGTGAGAAGGGGAACGGTGGCCTCGGAGTAGGCATAGAGGAGCTTCGCGCCGTGTTTGATAATTCCACCCTGTTCCTGTTCCGTTCCGGGCATGAATCCCGGCACGTCCACGAACGTCAGAATCGGGATATTAAAAGCGTCACAGAAACGCACGAATCTCGAACCCTTCAGTGAAGCGTCGATATCGAGGGTTCCGGCGTTGACGCGGGGTTGGTTTGCGACCACGCCCACCGCGCGGCCATCGAGGCGCGCGAAGGCGGTCACGAGATTCCTCGCATACGAATCCGCTACTGGGAAAAACGAATCCTCGTCCACGATGCGCTCGATTACTGCCGTCATGTCGTAGGGTTTTCGTGGGGCGTCGGGAACGAGTTCTCTCAACTCCTCGTCTTGCCTATTGGGGTCGTCCCATGGCTCGACTCTCGGAGGGTCTTCGACGTTGTTCTGTGGAAGGTACGAGAGCAGCCGCTGGATGTCGTCGAGAGCTTGCTCTTCATCCACTTCTGCGAAATGAGCAACGCCGCTTTCTCCTGTGTGTGCCGACGCACCGCCCAACTCCTCGAAGGAGACTTCCTCGCCGGTGACGGTTTCGATGACATCCGGCCCGGTGATGAACATATGGCTGGTTTCTTCGACCATGAAGATGAAGTCGGTAATCGCGGGCGAATAGACCGCACCACCCGCACACGGACCCATGATGGCAGAAATTTGGGGCACCACTCCCGATGCCTGCTGGTTGCGATGAAACACCTCTGCATAGCCTGCGAGCGAGTCGATTCCCTCCTGAATCCGTGCGCCCGCAGAGTCATTGAGTCCGATGATGGGTGCACCGACTTCGAGTGCCTTGTCCATCACCTTACAGACCTTTTGGGCGAACACCTCGCCCAGAGAGCCTCCAAACACAGTGAAGTCGTGGGCAAAGACGAATACTTTGCGACCGTCAACATTGCCGTAGCCCGTCACGACGCCATCACCCGGTATCTGGCGTTCGTCCATGTCGAAGTTCGTACTCCGGTGGGTTCTGAGTTGGTCGAACTCATGGAAGGTATCCTCGTCGAGAAAGTACTCGATGCGCTCACGCGCGGTCATCTTCCCCCGCTCGTGTTGGGATTCGATACGGTCTTCGCCACCGCCTTTTTTCGCTGCCTCCTTTCGCTCGCGGAGGTCTTCGATGCTCTCGTCCATTGTCATCTCTGATCACCCAAGTCGTGCATACCCAGACCACGAAGAGCGCCGAAAAAGGGTTTCCGAACCCGCTCCGAAAATCGAATCACAGTTCTTAACCCATCAGAACTAACCTTTCGGTACGTTATGGCAGAACGAGAGACGTGGACGAGTCGAGTCGGCTTCATCTTCGCCGCGGTCGGCAGCGCCGTCGGTCTCGGGAACATCTGGCAGTTTCCGTTTCAGACGGCCCAAAACGGCGGTGCGGCCTTTCTAATCGTCCTTCTGTTGGTGGTGTTTCTCATCGGCTTTCCCGCCATGCTCGCCGAATTCGTCATCGGGCGGCGAACCGAACGCAACGCAATCGACGCCTTTCGCTCACTTGGGTCGAGTGACTGGCGATTCATCGGCGCAATCGGCGTCTTCACAGCGCTCGTGACGCTCGCCTTTTACAGTGTTGTCGGTGGCTGGGTCATCCGCTACATCATCGCCAGCGTGACGGGCGCGTACTTCGGGAACGCACAGGCGTATTTCGCGGCGGTTTCGTCTGGTTGGGCCGCAGTCGGCTTCCACGCGCTGTTCATGGCCATCACCATCGGCGTCGTCGCTTTCGGTGTTACGGACGGCATCGAGCGCTCGACGAAAATCATGATTCCCGCAATCATCATTCTCCTCGTTGGGATGGGCGTCTGGGCCGCGACACTGCCCGGTGCGGCCGCCGGCTACGACTACTACCTCACGCCGGATTTCGGCAAATTGTTCGCCAACATCGGGACGATTCTCCCCGCAGCGGTCGGACAGGCCTTCTTTACGCTCTCGCTCGGTTTCGGCGTGATGATAGCGTATGCCTCCTACCTCGGACAGAACGACAACCTGCTCTCCGATGGCGGCGCAATCGTAATCATCAACACGCTCGTCGGCGTGCTCGCAGGGTTCGTCGTCTTTCCAATCCTGTTTTCGCTCGGTGTCGAACCCGGTAGTGGTGGAACTGGCGCAGCGTTTATCTCCTTGGCGGGTGCGTTCAGTCGGCTTCCTGTGGGACACATCCTCGGCATCGTCTTCTTCGTCGTACTCTTTTTCGCCGCGCTGTCGAGTTCGATTAGCCTGCTCGAAGCGCCGGTGGTGTATGTGCTCGATAACTACGACTACAATCGTGGCTCCGTTGCCACTGTGCTCGGGACGATTATCTTCGTCATCGGACTCCCGACGGCGTTCAGCAGCAACTACCTCACGTTGTACAACAATGTGGTTTACAGCCTCCTGCTCCCGTTCTCGGTGCTCCTCGTCGTGTTGTTTCTCGCGTGGGGAACCCAGAGCGAGGCGATAGACGAACTCCGGCGTGGAAGCGGTGTCGGTGGGGTGTTCACCCGGAGTTGGGTCTGGTGGCTTCGAATCGTCATCCCGATAGCGTTGATAGCAACGCTGGGTCTCGGTATCCTCTCGTTCGTCTGAGGAGACGATACAAAAGGAACTTCGCCCTCTCTGGATGGGTGTACCGCTACGCTTCGCCGTACACCGGAACCGCCGCGCCGCTGGTGACGCCCGCCGCATCCGAACACAGGAACAACACGACTTCTGCGATTTCTGCGGGTGTCGGCCAGCTCTCGTAGTCCCCCGACAACATCTCGCGGTTGGCGGGCGTGTCGATGGTTTTCGGCATGATTGCGTTCGCGCGCATCTCGCCCCGGTTTTCCTCGGCGATGGTTTCGGTCAACAGTCGAACCCCGGCTTTGGCTGCACGA
>DASSKS010000112.1:0-2098 GCA_035690245.1 Halococcus sp.
GTGGCGCGCGGGAGCACGCCGAAGGCGTGCAACTCGTGCGAGGGATGACTGAGCGCAGCGAACGAAGTGAGCAAGCGAAGGAATCGGCTGGGGAGGGTGTGGCCTGCGGTTCTCCTTTGAATCGTGATTTGTCATAGACAAGTAGCTGCCGTTACTGGTTCTACAACACAATTTTTTAAATGTCCTATACAGGAACTCTAACTAGGTTTCGTTGTGGGGGTGGTGTTATTGGTTTTGGGTGTGGCTGCGGGTATGTCTCATCGTCGATATTCGATTGAGTCGCATTGGTGGTACAGTGCTGTTGTTCTCTTTTCGTTGTTCGGTTTGTATAGATTACTGACACCACCTGATGCGTCGTTTTTATCGTTTATTCTCAGTATTCTCTTCTTGCTCGGTGTACTGTTCTGTCTCTTCATGGATATTCGAGCCATTCGTCGTTCTCCGGTTCTGTGGAATCCGAGCCGTGTGTTTTACGTCGTGGGTTCGTTCTTTTTTCCAATTTTGTGTCTGTATGTCTATCGGCGATACCGATACGTCGGTCTCGTGTAGTGTGCGGGCAGTTTTATGTGGCCGGTCGTGAATAGAACGGTATGACCGGACACGTCTATGCGCTCGCAAGCGGCAAGGGAGGCGTCGGCAAAACCACCTCCGCTCTCAACCTCGGCGCGGCACTCCGGGGGGCGGGCTACGATACCGTGATTCTCGATGCGGACCTCCCGATGGCGAATCTGGGTGCGCTCCTCGATATTGAGGACGACCCGACGCTGCACGACGTACTCGCGGGTGAGACAACCCTCAACGACGCACTCGTGTGGCTTCCGACCGAATCGCCGCCGACGAGAACGCCACCGGGCGAGGACACCACGCTCGTTGTCGTTCCGGGGTCGCGCTCGCTCGAATCGTTTGCCGCCGCCGACCCCGGCGGACTTCGCCGCGTCATTCACTCGCTCGCTGCGGCGGCGGATTTCGTGGTCTGTGACACCGGGGCGGGCCTGAGTCACGAAAACGCCGTCCCGCTCGGAGTTGCAGACGGCGTGGTGTTGGTGACGACGCCCGACCCTGTGGCCATCGAGGATGCAAAAAAGACTGCCGAGTTCACCGCGCGTGCCGGCGGGTCGGTCGTTGGCGCAGTGCTCACCCGCGCGGGCGAGGAAACCGATGTCTCGGCAATAACAGAGCGACTCGGCGTTCCAATGCTCGCGGTCATCCCCGAATCCGCTGTCGTGGGAGACGAACCGCTCGTCGAAACCGCCCCCGAGAGCTACGCGGCAGAGGCTTACCAGCGCCTCGCTACGGCACTCGCAGACCACGACGAACCCACCGGCGAAAACCAGTTTACCGAAACCATACTCACAGACCAATCAGACGACGAGGAATCGGGCGTCTCGCGGGTCGTCGGGCGACTCTCCGGGGCATTCAATCGAAGCGAGAACAGATAGTCCAAAACGGGAATCTCGCTGCCGTCGGTCCACTTTCGACGATTAGCCACGATTCAGGGAGATGTCGCGGATGTACGGCATCTGTATGCCATTGAAAACGATGTGTACCTCGTCGCTTTTGGGCAGACACGTACAGGTCAATCGCAGGTCCATCTCCTCGACTTCTTCGTCTTCGAGAAAGAGGTTCATATCCATTTCTGCCTCGCCTTCTTTGACAATACCGGCACACGTCGCACACGTGCTGGAACGACACTGAAACGGCCATTTGAGACCGTGTTGCTCGGCGGAGCGAAGCAGTGATTCAGTCCGGTCGGCTTCCATCACGCCGTAATCGAGTTCGTCTAAATCCGCCTCCGCAGCCTTCTCGAAGAGGTCCTCGTCGTCTACGTCCCACCCATGAGATTCGATTGCCCGATAATTCAGATATTTGACTTTCGAGGGAGGTAACTCCTCGGCTTCTTTCTCCGCTTCGGGCCTGACTGCGGGAAGTTCGATTCCCATGGAGTGTAATTGTGCTACTCGGTCTTATATCTCGCGCCAACGGGTTGCACGATTACGTCTGGAGGAGGCGCAGTCGAACCGATTCACCGTCGCCGTGGTCTACGACGGCAGCATCGGCGAGTGCTGCGCCACAGTTCTCACAGACGACCTGTGCGGTG
>DASSKS010000113.1:0-2639 GCA_035690245.1 Halococcus sp.
TCGTGCAGCACGTCGAGAGCGTCCTCGGCGACCGGAGGAAGACGCCGCTCCCAGTTCATGCGAAATATTATGTCTGATGATACATGAACCTACGGCTGGCAGGCGTCGGGCGGTTACAACGTCTCACTCCTCTTTACTGAGTGTAGTACCTGTGAATGACTCGTCAAGATCTGAGAGTTCGTCAGGCGTATTTTCGTCGTTGTGAACCTGCGCGAACGCGACGTTTTCACGGGCTTGCGTGATTTCGATAGTCACCTCATCGTCGGGACGGGTCCCCGGTACGATCACCACGTACCCGCGTTCGATTTTGGCAATGCCATCCCCTGATCGCCCAACGTCTCGATGGTTACCTCACGCACGTCTCCCTCAGAAACCGGTGGTGTCTGTGAGTCAGGTGCCGCCGCCCTCGCGGTCGATACTGAATCATTTTGCTGACGAGCGGGTTCTCTATTCAGTGGCGTACTCGGCAGGATGGCCACGCGATACGTTTCGCCACTGGAAATCGCTCCTTGTTCGAGTTCGCTCCGGGGAATCTCGATGGTGTACGAATCGCCGCGCTGTTCGATGGACGCGCTGAACAGGCACTCTAGTCGGTCGGGAAGCTGAACCATCGCTCAGACCTCAATAGAGACATACTGATTTTCCCACTCACGGCGGGCGTCGATCTCGCGGCGGCCACGCTGGGTGATTTTGTAGTAGTTGGTCCGACGGTCGATCTCTCCTTTCTCGACGAAGCCTTTCTCGACAAGCGTATCGAGGTTGGGGTAGAGCCGTCCGTGGTGAATCTCGGTCTCGTAGTAGTCTTCGAGTTCGTCCTTAATCGCTAGTCCGTGCGGTTCTTCGAAGCCCGCGATGGCGTAGAGCAGGTCGCGCTGGAAGCCGGTCAGGTCATACATATCTCACTAATGGTTATTTCCATAGTAAAATATGTCGATTCTCGAAAATAGAACCAGCCTCGTCTCGCAATCGCGGCTTAGAGGTCGCGGGGTTGGACCGTCTTGCGGTCGTTGTCCTGCGCACGCTGTGCAGCATCCGCGAGGAGGTCGAAGACCTCCTCATCGAGCGAGTCGTAGAAGTCCGCCGAGACGTTCTGGTTTGCGAGCTGTTCTTTGACCGCCGCTTTCACTATCAGATCGACCATACACGTCCTCCTGCTACCGAGACGTACTTATACCCTTTCGAAGGACGGTGAAAGTAAACACATCACCCGACCTAACTTGCCGAGACCGACAGCGAACGATTCTAGTCAGCCACGTTCGGCCTGCGTGCCGAACGAACTGCCCGGTGAGAACTCCGTCAACTCCTCGATCTCCTGCTCTAGCCGTTCGACCTCTTGGCGTAGCACCTCCGCCTCTGGGTCGTCGCTCACCGCCAGCCTATCTTTCAAGCCCTGCAACCGCGTCTCCTTGCGCTCTTCATCGACCTCGGCCTTTCTCACGTACTCGCTTTCTGAGGTGTCGTACACTGCGGACTCGGAGAGTTCGACCACATCAAGTGCCTCGTCAACCTTCTCGCGGTCAACGCTCACTACCTGCTCGCGGGCGATGCCAGCCGATTCGAGCGTATCGAGGACTTCCTCATCGTCTTTGAGCGAACGATTCCGGCGTGTCGTTCGCTGAATCGAGCCGTACTGACCGTGAACCGCCCGGTCGTGCTGAACGCGCTCTAAGAGTACGTCGCTTACGTCCTTGCGGAGGTCGTTCGCGTTGCGCTGTACGTCCGACAGCAGTGTGTAGAAGTTAATGAGCGCCGATGTATCGAGGGCATCGAGAGCAGTCGGGTCCTCGCGTTCGAGCGCGTCGAGCAACAACAGCATATCTGAATAGACCGGGACCTCCGGCTCCGCGCGGTCTGTGGTCTCCTCGGTGTCTGTCGTCGTCGAAAGATGCGGCGCGTCGTCGAAGACCGCACTCTCGTCGGCCTCGACGAGTTCGGTGAGTGTGCCCTCCTGCTCGTCGATGACGTACCGGGGATGGGTGGCCAGTACCGCCGCATAGGGTTCGGCCTCGGCTGGCAGGCGTTCGATGGCGAACTCGCCCTCGGCGTCCGGGGTTGTGCTGTCATTGACGTGCTCGGCAAGGGTTGCGAACTGCTCACGTTGGAGTGGCTGTGTGTCGCCGGTATCGGTGTCCTTGATGATGATCCGCTGGTTTTGAACGTCGGTGATGCGGAAGCGCTTGGTCGCCAGCGGCATGATGAGTGTCGCATCCTCGGGAAGCTCCTCACAGCGGTCCCGCAGCGTGCCCCACGTTGCTCCAAACGGCGGTGGCATATCTCATCTCTCGCGGAGCGGCAGTGAAAAACGTTCGTGGGCTACACACCGAGTTTCGAGTGAAAATCGGTGACTATCGCGTGTCTCGTCGTACTGAGCAGCAATCTCGACGTATCTCTACGGGGAGTCATATCACGATGGGTCGAATCACTAGACACTTCACGAGACCGCTCTACCGCGATGAGTGCTCTCTGCTCGTCTACGGCTCAAACTGACCGAAGCCAGTCGAGGGGTCTTCGGGCGGAGCACTTTGGTGTACCCGCCGTCCTTCGGTTGCCTCCGCAAATCCGTCGCCCCACAGCCACCCGGAGATGATGAGTGCATAGAACCCCACGAACAGTGCCACGATACCGCCGAGAACGGGAAC
>DASSKS010000114.1:0-6035 GCA_035690245.1 Halococcus sp.
TTCCTCCTTCTTTTTCGGCGTGAGTGTGGGGCGCGTGGTCGGTCGCTACGATATCGACCACTCCGCTGGTGAGGCGCTCGTAGACCGGTTTTCTCCTGTGTTCGCTCCGCAGCGGTGGGTTCATCCGGCCGAAGGTTCCCAGTTGGTCGTAGTCATCGCGCGAGAGCAGGAGGTGATGTGGCGTCACCTCGCAGGTCATGCCTGCCTCCGCCGCGAGGTCGATTCCCGCTGGCGTGCTCGTGTGGGCGATATGGAGTGTTGTGCCTGTTTCTCTGGCGACCTCGCAGGCGTACTCGATGGCTACGCGCTCTGCTTCTGCGGTTCGAAAGGCACTCCATGCGTCTGCATCATCGCGTTCTTTGGCCGCCGACTCGAATCGGGTGGCGTCTTCGGCGTGAACAGTCACGGGAACATCGTGTGTCGTGGCCTCCGCAACAGCACCGGCGAACAACTCGGTGTCGATACCCATTTTTCCCGTGGAATCGGCGAGAAAGACCTCACCGAGTGCGAACAGCGGTCTCGAAAACAGTTCGTCGGGCTGCCAATCGGGCGTGACGCCGCCGTTGAGACCGAAATCCACGAGCGATTTTGTGGCGTAGGCGGCCTTTTCATCGAACGTGCGTCCGTCTATCGTCGGTGGCTTCGTGTTTGGTTGGTCTATGACTGTGGTGACGCCGCCTGCTGCCGCTGCCCGACTGCCACTCGTCCACGTCTCCTTTTCGGGAAAGCCCGGTTCGCGGAAGTGAACGTGAGAATCTATCATCCCCGGCAGCAGGAGTTTGCCGGCGGCGTCGATGTCCGCCTCGCCGTCGAGATCACGACCGACGGCGGCGATGCGTTCGCCTTCTACGCGCACGTCGCGCTGGCGGCCATCGGCGAGTCTCGCGTTCTGAATGAGCATGGGTTCGTTGAACCGTCAGAAGACCTAAGCCTCTCGGTCGGTGGTTTTGCTCCTGCCCTGATTCCCTTCGACGAGTGCCTGTCCCACCGTGTGCGCGACGGTTTCGGGGTCGCTGTCGCCACCGGCGCGTTCGATGCTACCTACTGAATCGGGGTCGAGCGGAACGTCGAGTGCCGCATAGACGGATTCGAGCACCTCCACTATTTCGTCCGTATCGCGGGTGATGATGATGCCTGCAACGAGCGCCGCACCGCTGGTGACGCGCTGGGCGAGACCGGCTATTTTCCCCTCGGCCTGAAGCGAGTGTGACCCCGGACAAAAGGAATCAGGTGGTTCGCCGGTGCGTGCCCGGACGCCAAGACGGTGGAACGCAACCTGAAGGTCGGTCGTCGCGCGCACGTAGCGTTTCTGGATGCCTTCTTCGGCTGATTCGGTTCGCGCGAACGCCACCGTCGAACCGGTGTAGGCGACCGCGCGCCCCCCGACATCGCGCTCAACAGCCGGAAAATCGTGTTCTTCTGCGACCTGCTTTGCCTCGTCGTAGCCCTCCTCACGGGCATCGCGTCGGCCGAACGCGACCTGTCGGTGGGGCGTCCACGCGCGTACCGCCGGTTCGCCGGTTGCTGCGGTGTGTTCGAGCATCTCGCGGGTTCGTTCGCGGTCGGTTTCGATGTCCTCGGCCCGTCCGTCGACGATGTGCATGGCTGGCGTATGGGCGAGAAGGCTAAACGCCCACGCATCCTCTCGCCATCGATGCCTTCGCTCTCGGCGGCCGTGCTCTCTCAGTACGAACGATTCTCGCTGTACAACTCGCCCTACGTCGCCCACGAGCACGGCCACGCCATCGACCTCTATCCGAACGCGGGACTCGGCCCGGCGACTGCGTCCTCTCTCGCACCCTCGCCCGTCGCTGGTGAGGTGCTCGATACACGGACTGTGCGCGCGCCACCGAAAGCCTACGCCGCCGAGAACGACTCACTCATCCTCGTGGACACGGGCGAGTACGTCGCGCGAATTCTCCACGTCGAGCCGAGCGTCGAACCGGGCGACTCGGTTGAATTCGGCGACTCGCTCGGCACGCTCATCAGAGCAGGATTTTTCGCGCCGTGGGTCGATAACCACGTTCACCTCGAATTCCGTGACCCGGAAGTGAATCCCTACCGCGCGAGCGGGTCGCTTCCGCTCGAACTCGACGTTTCCATCACCGGTCTCGGCTGGGATGGGTCTGGAAGGGTGCTCGAAACCGGCGATACCTACGCCGTGCTCGACTCGCCCGCTCATCCCGCGCCGGGTGAGCGCTTCGTCGGTATCGAAAGCGATGAAGGGGCCGTGCTTGACGGTGGTCTCGTCCACTACGCGGGCGGCGGTGCGCTCGCCGCTGGGTACGATGGTCCGATCTCGTTGCTCGGTCAACACGTCGGCCACACGAGTGGCCGTGACGTGACGTGGGATGCACTCGAAATCCTCGCAAACGGCGACGCGATTACGGGCCTATCGTTGTTCTGTGCGCGCGAAGCCGACTTCGGTGCGAAACTCGTCTGTCCGAATCACGACTTCGCCCTCGGCGAGCGCATCAATGTAAAACTCCGCCCGAGCGATGATCCGGTTCGACTAGGGTGAATCTGTCGGTTAGACGTTTCACTGCTATCCGTTCACAGGAAAGTCCGCTCTCCCCGATTTGAACGGGGGACAAGCCGATCTACAGTCGGCTGCTCTGCCAGACTGAGCTAAGAGCGGATGACTCCCCTAGTCCGATGTCGGCCTTAAGAATTGCCATTCGCTGTCGGTTGTCGGACGAATCGGTGAGCGTGTCCGACGGCTGGGAAGATTGAAGTACTCCGGTATCGTTGGCGCAGACGACGGATGAGTAAAATCACGTTCCGCGCCGACGACGAGCTCATCGAGGAGCTCGAAACCGTCGATGCCTCCAAAAGCGAGGCGATGCGCGAGGCGCTTCGGACGTATCTCGCGCGGGACACAAACGAGAGCCTCGATGACCTTGTGGCCGAGCGCGTGGACGCACTCATCGACGAGCGCGTGACGAGCGCGTTTACGCCGTCACAACCCCCTGACGTGAACGTACACGTCACGCTCGACGGCGAATCCGTAGAGGCACGTGAGACACCCTCGCCTGCGCGTAAGACGGAGCCGACAGACACGCAAACGGAGTCGGACGCGCGTAAAACGTGCGCGCAGTGTGGCGAGCAACTCGACACAGACCACGTGTACTGCCCGAATTGCGGGGAGAAGGCGTCTCATCGTGTGTTCTGTGACTGCGGCGACGAACTCCGTTCGGACTGGGGATTCTGTCCGAGTTGTGGCCGACGCACCCCTGCGGCGGACGTTCTCGACAGCTCGTAAACGCCGTTTTCCGGGCGAATACGCCGTTTACGCGACGTTTCTAACTCTGTCTTACGAAGACCGGTACTTTTATTACACCTGGCCTGATTGCACACTTTGCGTAAGACGGGTGTCTTACACAGGGCCGAATCGATGCCGATGGCGTCCCCGTGCTGCGGTTTCTGTGTGTAAGACGCCTCGTCCAATGAAACAGGAGCAACAAGCCATGGAGCGTGTGACACTACGGATTCCGAAGCAGCAGATAGAAGAGGTCGAACAGATGGTCGAACTGGGTGAGTACCCGAATCGGAGCGAGGCGATTCGGGCAGCAGTCCGAGAGATGCTCGCCGAGGAGAGTAGGGAAGGACGGTCGCCGAAACGGCCGTTTGCGAGGGTCTGAAGATGCAGGACATCGTTGAGTCGGCCCTCGAAAACGCCGAGAAGGAGAAACGACACCGCGACGAAACCGAACTGGAGGAGTTCGGCGACCCTCGAATCGTGGTGGTCGGCTGCGGCGGCGCGGGCAACAACACCGTCAATCGGTTGTATAACATCGGCGTCGAAGGAGCTGAAACCATTGCCATCAACACCGACAAACAACACCTTCAGATGGTTGAGGCCGACACGCGGGTGTTGGTTGGAAAGTCCCTCACGCAGGGACTCGGCGCGGGCGGCGACCCCGAAATGGGCGAGCGCGCGACCGAGATGGCCCAAGGAACCATAAAGGAGGTGCTCTCGGGGGCGGACCTCGTGTTCGTCACCGCGGGCATGGGCGGCGGTACTGGTACTGGGGCCGCCCCGGTCGTCGCAAAAACCGCAAGCGACGAGGGCGCAATCGTCGTCGGAATGGTCTCGACACCCTTCAATGTCGAGCGCGCGCGGACGGTAAAGGCGGAGGAAGGTCTCGAAAAACTCCGCAACGAGGCCGACTCCATCATCGTGCTCGACAACAACCGCCTGCTCGATTACGTTCCCAATCTCCCCGTTGGAAAGGCGTTTTCGGTGATGGACCAACTCATCGCCGAGACGGTAAAGGGCATCGCAGAGACCATCACCCAGCCTTCGCTCATCAACCTCGATTACGCCGATATGACCTCCATCATGAATCAGGGTGGGGTTGCGGTCATGCTGGTCGGCGAGACACAGGACAAGAACAAGACCGAAGCAGTCGTCGAAGACGCGATGAGCCACCCCCTCTTGGATGTGGATTACCGAGGCGCTTCTGGAGGGCTGGTCCACATCACTGGCGGCCCGGACCTCACGCTGAAGGAGGCCGAAGAAATCGCCGAACGCATCACCGACCGCCTCGACCCCAGCGCGAACGTCATCTGGGGGTCGCGCATCCGCGAGGAGTACAAGGGCAAAGTCCGCGTGATGGCCATCATGACCGGCGTTCAGAGCGCCCAAATCCTTGGCCCGGACACCCAACAGCAAGCAGACCGCTCGCGCGCCGCACTCGCCGCCGAAGGCTCGCTCGAAACGGCGGCCCAGAGCGACGGCGGCCACGAGGCGCGTGAACAACGCAACGGTCTCGACGTGATTCGGTAGGTCCCCCTGACGCGCCCTCCACACACTCATCGATACCGAGTCAGAACAGACGGAATTCACATAGTTATTTTTTCTGTTGTATTTTCTCGCCGCGCAGCACGACGTTTACAACATAACGTTCTCGATGAAATCACCTGATATGTTCATACGAACTCATGTGTAGTACACTCGAAAATTGCTTAGACCGCGTGAATCGCTTCGGTGAGTTGGCACGTCCGACAGATGTCGCGCGTGGTTGCATTGCCACAGCGTTCGCACTCCGAGAGATTCGGACCCTCCTCGCGGTAGGCGTGGGCGGCGAGTTTCGCCAACTCCTCGTAGCCAGCCATAATCGAGTGGCGCGTGCCGGGGTGGCGTTCTTCCATGTCGAATAGTAGTTTTTGAATCTCACCTCGGTAGGCCTCGCTCGAATGGGGACATTCTGCCATATGCACAGGCAAATCGGCGAGGTGGGCATAGAGAGCGACTTCCTTTTCGGGCACGTCACGAAGGGGTTTGGCTCGGGGGATGAACTCGGTGCTCTCTTTGCGTTCTTCGAACGGCCCGAGGCTCGCATCGAAGTGTTTCGCCATCTGGGCAACATCACCCTCGAAGAAGTTCATCAGCGCGGTCTGGGCTTCGTCATCCAAATTGTGACCAGTCAGGAGTTTGTCCGCGCCGAAGTTCTCTGCGTAGTCTGCGAGCAAATCACGCCGGAAAACCCCACAGTACGCACACGCGGCCATCCCTTCGGGGTCTTTTTCGACCACCTCGTCCATCCGAAGGTCGAATTCATCGGTGTAGCTGACGACTTCGTGATGAATGTCCAATTTTTCGGCGAGTTCCGTGGCAGCGTCTAAACTCTCGTCGCGGTAGCCCTCGATACCCTCGTGGATGGTGAGCGCGACCATCTCGATGCGGGGGTCTTCGGCGAAGGTCTCCGCGAGAATTGAACTGAGCACGACGCTGTCCTTTCCCCCGGAGAGTCCGATAATCCACATCTCGGGGTTTTCGGGGGTCGCGTCCGTGCCGATGAGACCGTCTTTGCGGACGCGACGGCGGACGCGCTTTTCGACTGACTCGCGGAGGTGGCGGTCACAGAGATGCGCGCCGGAGTACGCCGCGGACATTACCGCCTTGCGGTCGCATTTGGTACAGTCCATGCTGTGGGTTGTGTGTTTCGGTGTTTGACGGTTTCGGACCCCATTTTTTTACTCGTCGGGTGCGCTCGCTACGCTCGCGCACCTCTCCTCGCAAAAACCTGGAC
>DASSKS010000115.1:0-4538 GCA_035690245.1 Halococcus sp.
GTCCAACCTATGTCGCTCGTGAACGTCTCACCAATCCAGTCGGTCATACATTGGCTGCTTTCGATGTCGTGCTAAGTGTTTCGTCTTTGCCGGCTGTGGTCACTGACGAACCGGGAGCTTACAGCCGGGTGCTCACGAGCACCCCTTCCCCTATCGGGAGGAGCACCGTCTCGAACTCGGGGTCATTCCTCACTCGGCGGTAGTAGTCGGCGATTCCTCGGGTGTAGGCCGTCCCCTCCTCGTCGTCAAGGACAGCGAGGAGGTCTTCAGGAGTGAACTGCCCAGAGGCGGTGATGACGTTGTCGGCGAACACCATCCCGCCAGAAGGGACTTTATCTCTGACTGTCTCGAACGTTTCGACATACTGGTCGTTCTCGTTGTCCACGAGCACGAGGTCAAAAGGACCGTCGTAGTGTTCGATTATCTCAAGGGCGTCGCCCTCCTCGAAGACCGCGCGGTCTGCGTAGCCACCACGAGAGAGATACTCGCGGGCCATATCGAGTTCGTCGGAATCGTGTTCGGTAAGAACGACGCACCCGTCCGACGGAAGCACCGGGGCCACCCAGTACGCCGAGTAGCCGTACCCAGAGCCGAACTCGAAGACCGATTTTGCATCCACCAGCCGGGCACACAGCCGGTAGAACGCACCTACCTCGGGACCGACGGTCGGAAAGCCGGATTCGCGGGCATACGTCTCCATCTCTTCGAGTACGTCGTCCATTTCGGGGGTAGCCAATCGCAGCAAGCGGTTGACCGTCTCGGAAACCATCTCTGTCATGCGTTCGGTTACGCGGCGAACACGGTAACGTTTCGGTCGCTGGTGTTCGGTCGGCGGAGAACGAGGCTTTTTAGACCGCCGACACCTCCTTCTGTCGTATGCGCGAGGTGCTCGCGGCGTGGCGACCGGTCATCGACGACGAGATAGAGCGGTTGCTCCCGCGGGCGATAGACGCCGAGTACGCCGCTTCCTTCTTCGGCGAACCAACGTATGAATACGACCCGGCGGCCATCCAGCGCGCGCTCCCCGAACCGTTCTGGGGACTGCTCGACCGAGGGGGAAAACGCTGGCGGGCAGTGGTGTGCTGTCTGCTTATCGAAGCCTTCGGGGAGAATCCTCATGAATATCTGTCCTACGCCTGTATCCCCGAAATCCTCCACAACGGGACGATTATCGTGGACGATGTCGAGGACGGCGCGACGATGCGTCGTGGAGAGCCAGCACTGCATCACGTGTATGGAACCGACATCGCGCTCAACGCCGGCAACGCGATGTACTTCCTGCCGCTCAAAATCATCGCGCGCAACCCCGCAGACCTCGCGCCAGAAATTCGCCTTTCTATCTACGAGATGTTGATGTTCGAGTTGAATCGCACGCATCTCGGACAGGGAATGGACATCTGCTGGCACAACGAACAGGAAATCGGGATGAGCGAGGCCCAGTATTTAGAAATGTGTGCGTGCAAAACGGGGTGTCTCGGGCGCATCGTCGCGCGACTGGCCGCTATTCTCACGGGCCAGTCTGAGGAGGTCGAACGCCACGCCGCGCGGTACGCCGAATTCATGTCGATTGCATTTCAGATTGGTGACGACATCCTCGACGTGGAAAACGCGACCGAGGAGGGTGGTGCGTTCGGAAAGGGAATCGGGAACGACGTTCGAGAGGGCAAAAAGACCTTGATGGCGATTCACGCCGCAGAACACGCCCCGCCCGAGCAGGCCACCAGACTAGAGGAACTCCTCTGGGCCGAGGAGAACTCAGAGGCCGACATCGCGGAGGTCATCGACATCTTTCGGGAGACTGAAAGCGTCGCCTACGCCCGCGAGCGCGCGCTCTCGCTCGCTGCGGAGGCACGCGAACACCTCTCTCTGCTCGACATCGAAGACGAACCCGCAGCGCACCTTTCAGAGTTTACCCACTTCGTCGTTGAACGCGACACCTAAGATTGCATCAACAGAACGTCTATCACGGCTGCGGCACAACGCGAACGTGATGAATCTCCCCGAGTCCGTTCACGTGCTCGCGCTCGACGTCACAATCGAAGACCGCGAGATGACGCTGAATCTCTCGGCCATCGAAACCGAAGGCGGTCTGTTGCTGTTGGATACTGGATTGCCTGACACCACAGCACAACTCACAGAGCGTCTCGAAGCGGCTGGATTTGGTCTTTCCGACATTGGGATGGTGTTGATTACTCACGAGGATATAGACCACGCGGGCGGACTCACGTCAGTAGTCGAGGAGTCGGGAGCGACCGTTCTCGCCCACGAGCGCGACGCGCCGACGATAGACGGCCGCAGCGACCCCCGTAACCCGGCCAGGGACTACCCGCGCGGGCGGGTTGACATCGAACTCGGCGGCGAGGCCACGTTCAACACGCGCGCCGGTCCCGCGCGGGTGATAGAGACGCCGGGACACACCACCGGGCACGTTTCCATATACCTCCCGGATGAACGATTTCTCGTTTCGGCGGACGCGCTGACCGCCGACGAGGACGGACTGGCGGGACCCAGACCCGATGCGAGTGAGGATATGGACCGTGCGCTGTCCTCGGTAGAACGCTTGGCCGACCTCGACATCGACCGAGTGCTCTGCTATCACGGCGGGTTTGCCGAAGAAGGAGATGAGCGCATCGCAGAAATCGCAAACGAATCGGGCTGAATACGCGGCGGTTGCGGAGCGGTGCGGGGCGGTCCTCGGCGGATGAAGGGCGAGGCGCACGAAGTGCGCCGAGGGCTTCGGCGGTGCTGTGCGGTTGCGGAAAGTGTAGGGTTGTACCGCGAACGAGCGCAGCGAGTGAGCGGGCCGACGACCGACCAACGGGAGGGAGGAGGCTTTTGGTCCAGATTTTGCCAGCGAAGGAGCGAGCGCTAGCGAGCGACTGAGCGCAGCAAAAGGTGGAGGTTAAAGAGGCGTGGTATCGAACGGAGTAGTATGACCGACATCGTTCGAGACCCAGAACACAGCGACGGTTCCCCGACGGTCAACGATACCGGAATCCGGGTCATCAATATCGCCAGTGCCTACGAGCACAGCGGCTACTCGCCCGACGAAATCGTCGAGTTCTATCCCGTTCTCACGCTCGAAGACGTTCACACCGCTCTCGCGTACTACTACGCGCACATCGAGGAGTTCGGTGATGCCGAGCCGGACGCGGCTCCGGCATGAGGATTTACGCCGACGAGAACGTCTGGAAACCAGTCGTCGCCGGTCTCCGCCGGCGTGGTTGGGACGTGTCCTCAGTATTTGAGGAGGGAACAACCGGCGCTAGCGACCGCGAACACGTAGAACGCGCGGCGGCAAACGACTGGGTACTCCTCACGTTCGATGACGACTTCCTCTCGCTGGCAGCCGAACCCGTTATCGACCACGCTGGCATCGTCTACATCGAACAATACGGCAAGGATGTCGGTGAACTCGTTCAGCGAATCGATGCGGCACTCCGGCGTACCGACGGACGTGATTTGACCGGCGAGGTAGTGTACGCTTAGTTCTCGCCGCTATTCGTTTCTCTATCCTCGAAACTCATTCAACTGGCGCAGCGGTCCTGTTGTTCTACCGCGAGCGGACCGAGAGCTTCGGCGGTGCTGTTGCGGTGCGGTCGGCGAAAGTAATTGTACCGCGAACGAGCGCAGCGAGTGAGCGGGCTAAGGAACCCCCGGAGGGGGTGACGCGGGCTTTTGGTCCAGATTTTGCCAGCGAAGGAGCGAGCGCTAGCGAGCGACTGAGCGCAGCAAAAGGTGGATGCGTGGGACCGGATTTGAACCGGCGGACCTCTACAGGACAGCGCCCTCAACGCTGCGCCGTTGGCCTGGCTTGGCTACCCACGCGCGGTTGAACAGTATCTGCGGTTGGATAAAAGCGCTTTCATCCACTTCGAGGGTGTGACTCGTTGCCGACTGGCGATTGCGATTCGATGTGGCGAAACCGATATCCGGTTGTAGCGAGCAACGACAGATTATATTTAAACTGATATAATGGTCGAACAAACAGGAAATCATCGGACTACGGAAATCGATTCTAACTCTAACAACAATGTGAAAAAATTTTGATACAGATTTTGAACCATATAAATATTTCTACCATGAATAGATTTTTATACTAAGTTATCGTTCTATATTACTGTATCATGGGGTACAAACAACACCTGACACGAGGCGCGGTCGTCGCGCTGCTTGTGCTTACGGTCTTCGGAATGACCGCAGCGCCAGTAATGGCTCACGACACGACAGCAACAGACGACTGCGATTTGGTGGATATCGACGGCGACAACAACGACGTATCCGTCAATATGGAGGACAGTGAGGTCAACATCAACTGTGGAGACGGCGGTGACATCGGCGGGAGCGACACTGCCGACACCGGTAGTGACGCTGACACCGGCGACGAAGCGATGACGGTCCATGTGAATGGCGACGAAGTCGATGTCAGCGAGCAACAGGACGCTGAACACCAGGACGCGGAAGTCCAGAACGTCGAAAACGACGCTGGTGACCAAAACGTCGAATCCGGTGCAGGCGACCAGAACGTCGAAAACGAC
>DASSKS010000116.1:0-5597 GCA_035690245.1 Halococcus sp.
GCGGACCCAGTTCAGGAAACCGCCGGTGTCCTCTACCGGCGTGCTGTCGAAGAGAACCTGCTTCCGGGACGCTCCATCGAAGCGATGGCCACGGCTAGCCTCTACGCGGCGGCCCGACAGCACGGCACGCCGCGCACACTCGTCGAATTCGCAACAGTGAGTCGCGTCGAAAAACTCCCTATCCAACGGGCGTATCGCTATCTCGCAGCGGAACTCGACCTGCGAATCGAACCAGCAGACCCGCTCCAGTACGTCCGACAGTTCGCGTCAACGCTCGAAGTGAGCGACGAAGCCGAGCGTCTGGCACGTGATTTACTCGAAGTAGCCGAAGCGCAGAACGTCTATAGCGGCAAGAATCGGGCTGGCCTCGCAGCCGCGGCCCTCTACGCGGCGACTCACCTCACGAACGAAGGCCTCACCCAAGCAACGGTGAGCGATGTCGCCCACGTGAGCCATGTGACTATTCGGGATCGGTATCAGGAACTGCTCGATGTATACGAGAGACAGGATTCACACTGATGATTCGGCATCCACCTGTATTTCATCCTGTGATCAGGAGCAGAACGGAGTGGTGGCATGAACGGAAACCAAAGAGAACGCGAGATTCGCGAAACGCTTGCTGAACACGGTCCATTGCACGTCATGAGAATCGCTCGGGAGGTTGACGATCATCCAATCTCTGTTGATCGGACCTGTACTCACCTCTACAACGGCGGCCACATCTATCCGTGCGGCCGTGGTCAGTATCGACTCACCGACCACGGACGACAACAACTCACTGACTCCCACGACCGGGACACCTAGGCGTACAAGGACAGCCTGATTTTCGAGTACTGCGGTTCACTCCACGCAGATATTCTTCTGTGATGGTATAAAGGTATTAGAGAGACCATTGAGAGGGTAGTTCACCATGAACGGATCAACAGAGAACTTTTCGTTTTCTCACCCTTACTGTGGAGAATGAGCGACCCACGACTTCGAAAATGTGCTCGATTGATCCAGGAGGGCGACAATGTGCTTCTACATGCGGGACCGGAACTGTTAGCCGAGACCGAGCTTCCCGCAGCGGAGATAGCGAAGGCAGTCTGGGGAGAGCCAGACGGTTCGTTCACGATCAATCGGTTCGAGATGACCCCGGAACATGTCTGGGATGACTGGCTCGATTTCTGGGACGACGTAGCCGTAGAGCCGGCGAAGACCAAGCCACAGCCGGTCCACGAGCGCATCATCGAACTCGTTGAGAATGGCCATGTCTCAACGGTCATCACTGAAAACGTCTTTGGGCTGCTCCGGGCTGCGGGTCTCTCTGCTGACGACTGTATCGAGTTCCACGGCCGGGCTGACGTTGCGCGATGTGAATATTGTGAGCGCACGTTCGATGCGACGCCGAAGCAGACGACCGGTCTCCGTCGGTGCCACGTTTGTGGCGGGACACTCGGTCCCGGAATCGTGCTTGCCGGTGAGCCGCCCGCACGTCATGACCGCCTGCGCGCCTACTCACGCGCCGAACAGTGCGACGTGTACATCGCTGCCGGAACACAGCTTACTATCGATCCGACAGCCGAGAACGCTGAGCACACACTCGAAACAGGGACGACTCTCGTTGTGATCGGCGAACGCCCTACACCCTTCGATGGCGACGCCGACTACCGCTTCCGTGACGACCCTGCTGGCACGCTCGCCCGTCTACGAGATACGCTGGCGATCATGGGATAGGACGGATGCGTCGGATGTGTCCGTGTATCCACCACTTAATGGGATCGTCCTACTTTCCGCTGGACACTACACCACACAACGTGTGAAGCCGGTCGTTCTCGTGCAGAACATCGGAAATTTGAGAGAGCACCCCTCGATTACCAGTCTTCCTCGTCGACGTACGGGTAACTCCAGAGCGTCACTTGCAACGTGACAGATTTGAACCACGAGTGCCACATTTTATTGACTTCCTCGTCAGTGTGGTCGCCGTTTGTGAGGAACTCCCGGATCGTCGCGGTGATTGGATAGATGAACGCGATCACGTACCGGAGGTCGATGTTCGCCACCGCATCAGCGTCGTCGGTTTGGTTTTTCTTCGTCCGGTGGTGGCGATGCCCGATTTCGAACTGGTAGTTCAGCCACTCTTCGTCGTAGGGCGTATTGCAGGTATCGTGAATCCACTGCTTGAAGCGCTCGCGCACACGGTCCAAGTACTCCTCATCCGGGTTGCCCTCGCCGTCGGTGAAGTAATACAGCAGGAACTCGTGGTCGGCGACGAATCCGTACCAGACATCGAGGATATCGTCAGTCTGACCGTCAAGGACATCGCCAGCCATCTGGAGATACTCTTCATCCTCTTCGGTGAACATCACCGACTGCTTCAGATGCTCGAACTCTTCAGTACTGATCGGCGCTTCAGGTATCGACTCGTTACCTAAGTCGTATCCCGGAATTTGTTCGTTGCTCATCGGTGAACCCTCGTCTCCTTCTTCAACGGTGGGGATTGTAAACGTAGTAGTAAAACTGAAGCCAGTAGCTACAATTCTGTGAAGTAGGGAGTCTCATGGCAACGACGTACTCAACCGAGTGGAGCGGCATATGGCAAGTACTTGGATGCAAATGGACGTTTCACATCCTCCGATTCCTTGCCGTTCGGGACGCACGATTCAACCAAATCAAGACTGCTATCGACGGGCTGCCAGCGAGCACGCTCTCGACTCGTCTGAAATCACTCGAAGACGAACAAATCGTTTCACGCACTGTCGAGGAGTCCTCGCCGCCTACCGTCGAATATTCGCTTACCGAGAAGGGAACCGAACTCGCCGCAATCATCGAACAAATCGAGGAGTTGGAGAACCAGTACGCATGAGCACCAACGATGTGCGATAACCCCGACACTGGACGAGACCAAGGCTGGCAGTCTCATACTTATCTTGCCCAAACACGGCGTTGACGAGTACAGTCACCAACTCAAATCATAGCTGCAACAATACCGTGCGAGTGCCGTTACCACTCGGTCCGAGGTCGATTAAATAAATTTGAGGGTACATACAATTACAGTTTGAGTTCAGTTTCGGCTATACATGAAGAACTCATCAGTCCATATTCAGCATTCGGTGATCAATAGTATGAAGCGTCTTCGACCAATTACCGGCAGGTGACCCGGTAGTAGTCGGTAAATTTTACGTAATCGCCATTCGAGAGGTTACTCTCGGGATGCACGAGTTTCTCAGCTGGGGTGTTCTCGATCAGTTCCGGGAACCGGTACTTGAAATCCTCGTCCAACTCGTCATAATGGAAAACAGCCGCGTCATCTGGGACGGATTCCATTTTTTCGATATGTACTGTGCGCTCCATGGTTGCAGTAATTGTGTGTCTCTCTTCCGCGGTATGACTTGGCATTATTGCAATCTTTGCCATGTACTCGGTACTCAAATTTGATGATGCGTTTATCCGAATCTGGGAGGCCCAGGGAGGAGGTTTCTGGGTTGCGATTCGTCGGCTAGAGGTGAGTGTAGAATCCATCGGTATCGACCACCGCCTCCGGTGGCAACACCACTTCATCCGTCATCCATCGAAATCGTGACCCGCTCCCCTGCCAGAACGGATACTCCCGAACTGTCGGTACCTTTGTTCCGACCAATCCGACCTTAAATTGGGGGGTTGGTAGACGCACTCCTCGGTTGTGCCATACCACGCGAATAGTTTTAATAGCTGAGTCGGTATCAGAGATCATGATATCATGTATTGGAGTGCATCATTCAGTCAGCGAACTCTTTCCACCAGACGTCCTTCAACGGGCACTTGATGGACTCTCGGCAGAAATCCGAGTCGTTCAGGCACCCAACACACTCGATATATGCGATGCCGTTGTTACGTTTGCCTACGACGAAGCGTTCCTCAATGCAGATCTCGTGTGGATTCACTCGATTCAATCAGGCGTTGATCGCTTCCCGCTCAACGAACTCGAAGAGCGCGGAATCGCGCTCACCAGCAGCGCCGGTATTCACGGCGATAGCGTCGGCGAGACGGTTGCTGGCTGTATGCTCCAATTCGCTCGTCGACTCCACGTGTATCGGACGAACGAACACCGTCAGGAGTGGCGCTATCCACCGTGGGATGCCGCATTCACGCTTGCCGGCGAGTCCTGCTGTGTGGTCGGACTCGGCACGCTCGGACAGGGTATTGCGATGCGCGCCGATGTACTCGGGATGCATGTTTCCGGCGTCAGACGATCACCGATACCCGTTGATCACGTTGAAAGAGTCTACACAACTGAGGAATTGGATGAGGCGCTTGCCGAGGCGTTGTTTGTCGTGCTGGCTATCCCGTTAACTGAGCGAACACGACACTTGATCGGTGCTGACGAACTCGCAGTAATGCGCGACGACGCCTATCTGATCAACGTCGCCCGCGGCAGTGTTGTCGATGAAGCCGCACTCGTGCAAACGCTCCAAGAGGAGAAGCTGGCCGGTGCAGCTCTTGATGTCTTCGAAGAGGAACCGCTGCCAGCGGAGTCGCCGCTCTGGGAACTTGAGAACGTGATAGTCACACCGCACGCTGCCGCAGCTACCCGCGAATACTCCGCACGAATCGCCGCACTTGTCCGCGAGAATACTCGCCGACTAGCAGCTGGCGAATCACTTGTGAATCCCGTTCTGTAAACTACCTCTCCCTGATCGCTCGACTCATGTGGGTCTCGCTTCCTGAGAAAGAGCTTTGATGTGGATTCGCGGTACTCACTCGGCGGTGAAATTCAAAGGCGTCGAAGATGAACGGTCCAGTATGCGGAATCCGAGCCTGACTGAAACCGACCTCGCTATGCTGGCGGAACTCTATCAAAATCCAGCGAACACGGTCATACTCGCTCAAAGCGTGGATATTCGACTAGATCGACTCTCCAACCGTCTCGCGTTCATGGCGGACAACGGACTCGTCCGCGAAACAGACGGCGCGTACGAGCTTACCGCCAGTGGCTCCCGTATACTCCGAGCGCCGGGTGACGGGAACGCGGACAATTCCATCAACGCTCCTCAATCAGTATTATGGAGGTTGCAATCGCGTGGCCTCCGTGCGGACCGACTCGACGCCGTTCTCAGCACGTTCGCGTTTCTCCGGTACTGGGGAAAGGCCACCGCGGCGGAACTCAAGGACGGCGTATTCAGCGAGGTTCCCCTCGAATACGGAACGGCCGAGGGCTGGTGGACGGAGTTCGTAAGCGATCATCTCGCTGCCGTTCCGAGCATCGAGCCGCCTGCAACTGAAAGCGGTTTCTGGCGCTTCACTGGCACTCCCGGCATTGCCGACTTGAACGAGAACGGATGGAGGGTGGTTTTCGGACGGGGAGCCGACACGCCGGGACGGTACGCGAGCGCAACCGAGGCAATGGTGGACATGGAATTGACGGACGAGGAACGTCTCGCCATCGCGGCGGCCCTTGCAACTCTCCAGCGCGACAATGACAGTGAGGTCGATATCAAATCACTCCAGGCAGTTGCGACGACAGTTCGAGATAGTGACGAGAATATCGACGAAGGTATCAAGGACACAGTACTTGAAATCCTCGTTCATCTGCCGGGTATCGTCCGATCAGGGGACTGTTTGCGGTACACGCTAACGCC
>DASSKS010000117.1:0-7805 GCA_035690245.1 Halococcus sp.
GCGATTTCGTTCGTCGCGCCGAAGACATCGCCGCTGACACCACCCAAATTCATCCGCGCCCAACGGAATACGAAAAGCGAAGCGACCACGGCGGCAACGAGCGTCGCCATTGTGGGGATAACCCGTGGCCACGTCAGCAGAGCTGCGGGAATTGCGATGAGTATCGCTGGGAGGACGGAGCGAGGCTGTGCGTTCGCCGTGAGCGCAGAGCCAAGCCCGTCGTGGGAAGCCGGCCCGAAACAGACTAACATTACTATTCCTAGTTTGGTCCCGACTTCGGCGGTGACGACGAGGAGCATGGCCCGTAATGGGAGTGCAGCGAGTGCGACCCCGGCGGTAGCGAGTCCGAGTACAACGAGTGCAACCGCGCTTGCCCCGCCAGCACCGACAGTCGTGTCTTTCATGACTGCGCGCCGCTCGGCTGCGTTCCCGTGAACGACCAGCGCATCACCGAGGTCGATCACCCCGTCGATATGGTTGATTCCAGTCACGACGTAGATGCCGACGACGAACACGAACGCGACAGTCGGTGGCGGTCCCGGAATCAGGAGTGGAAGAGAGACGAGCGCGCCAATGACGTAGCCCGCGAGCGGGATGGTTGCCGGCGTCTTCCTGAATGCCTCCCACGCGGCGTCGTCGTGACCCACGGGAATCCGTGAGAGAAATCCGAGCGCACCCCGGATGGCCCTCAAAACCACGTAACCACCCCCACGAGGAGAAACGAAAGCAGCCCTGCGATGGCGACGACACGAATCCCTCGGTGGGATTCTCGGACAGTCGGTAACTCACCATCTGGATGCAACACATAGATGCCCGGTTTCACCAGCCGAGCATCGAGTACAGCCGCAAGCGTCGCCATCGGCCACCCGGAATTCGGCGAGGGTGGTTCGTCGTGCCACGACCGAGCGCGTCCCAGTGTCGCGGGAGACCCACCCGCGAGCGCGATGAGTACCGCACTGAGTCGAGCCGGAAGCCACATCACGAGGTCGTCGAGGCGAGCGCTCGCCCAGCCGACCGGCTTTGACTGGTAGCCAAGCATCGAATCGAGCGTGTTCACCGCCTTCACCCAGACGGCGACAGCAACCCCCACAGAGAGCGAAACCTGTGCGCCGAGTGCGAAGCCGAGAAGGGGTGCGACAAGCCCATCAGCCAGATTCTCGGCGACGCTTTCGACGGCGGCGCTGCGGAGTTCGCCCGGCGAAAGGTCTGTTGTATCCCGTCCGACGAGTGCTCTGATTGATTCACGGGCGTGCTCGGGGGTATTTTCGGTCTGGGTTACGATGTCCGTCGCAACTGAGAGTAACATTCTGAGGCTCGTCGTCGTGAACAACGCGAGTGCGGCGATAACGGTTCCGAGCAAGGGGTGATACTGTACTGCGAGACTCGTGATAGCTCCAACGAAAGCGGCGGCAAAGAGCGGGAGGACGAATGCAACGACTGTCCCGACCAGCCGCGGATTGGACCACGGCCGGTCAAACCAGCCGACGAGTCGCCCGAACAGCGCGACCGGATGAACGCGACCCGGAAATTCACAGAACACGAGGTCCAGCGTTAGCGAGAGACCAATCGACGCCACCGCCATCAGTCCCATTGCTCCTGACTGTCCGTAAACGGGGCATCGGAAACGGAGCGACTCGTCGCACCGACAGCGCATTTCATAGCCGTTCGATGAGCGCATCGAACGCCCCGCTTTCGGGGTGGACGTGACAGTACGTGCCGAGCGTTGTCGATGAAATCCGGGCCACTCTTCGCTGACTGGACCGAATATCCCGCCGCATCGAGCCCGCGGATAACGGCCAGTGTGGCAATGGTCTTTCCGACACCCGAGCGCGCTCCACTGATGACGATACCGCTCATGCGTCTGCGAGGAGTTCGTCATAGACGGCGATAACCCGTTCGCGCACATCCGCCATCGATACGTCGTGTCGTTCGGCCAGCGCCAGCGCGCCACCCATTCCAACTCCTTCTTTTGCCTCACCAGCGACGTAGGCATTCGTCGCCGGATGGTCCAGACGGTCGAATTCGGGGTCGGTGATGGTCACGTCGAGGTCGAAGTCATCCGCCAGTTCGTCTATTCTTACTGTCTCGTCGTCGGCAATGAAGGAGGTCGTCGCAAGCGAGAGCACCACGTCAACGCCTGCGTGTCGAGCGAGCGCGGCAGCGGCGACGAGTTGCGTTCCTCCCGCGAGCGTCACCGACGTACCGGATTCGGTCGCTCCGACGACCAATCCACTCACGCCGGCGAGCACCGGGTCTCCGACCAGACTCACTGTTGCTACGGGGTCGCCCGCAGTCGCGCCCGGCGAGAGGTCGCTCGTTTTCAATGCCTCCCCGACCACCTCCTGCTTGAGAGCGAGCGGATTCTCAGGAAGCGAAGACGACACCGCCGCCTGTTCGCCGAGTGCGGTGAGGACGGCGAGTGCAGTGGTCGTCCCGCCGGGAATCGTCTCGCCGACGATGAGTTCGTCGTCCGGCAGGGCACGCCCGAGTTGCCGGGCGGTCTCGAAAACCTCCGATACGGACTCGACAGGTCGGGGCTGTCGGATGTCCGTTCCCGGTTCGGTTCCGATAGCCACGGTGGGCGCACTGGTCGGACGGGCGAGACCGGCATCAAGAGAAAGGAACTCGAATCCGACCAGTTCGCGGACGGCGCGCGTGATGACCGCCGGGGTTGGACAGCCTGTGGGACTCACCGGCACGACCGACGCGCCCACTGGCTGGCCGTATTCTGCGATTTCGAGGTCCGCGCTCGGTGTGTGAACCATCACGTCGGGGTCCGCTCCGGCGGCACTGATCCCCTCGATTCGGGCGGTTTCGGTGACGCCGGCGACCACGACGAATCTCAGTGTATCCATCGTCCTCTCGTGGCTGTGAAAGGGCCTCGCGGCAGTCGTGGTTCTTTCGAGACTTCGACCCTGACTGCCGGCTTCGTCGCCACCTTCGCATCGTCCGAGCGCGATACGTGCTTCATCACCCGAACAACTCGTGTGGTCCGTAAAACAATTGTGTGTGTCCTAGGACAACCTGGTTTTCGAAGATGCCGGACTCGTCTTCACGCTCGTCGGGAGTATCGCAAAAATATTTGCGCTATCCGTTCTGAGTGCGAACAATGGCGAAGAACGCAGAGGAAACAGACCACGCAAGCGTTCTCAAGAGCAAACGGAACGCCACCAGATATCAGATTTTGGTACAGATCGCAGAGCGCCAGCCAGCGGTGAGCCAGCGCGAAATCGCCGATGTAATCGGCGTTACCGCCCAAGCCGTGAGCGAGTATCTCAGCAACCTCGCAGAAGACGGCTACGTCGAAAAACACGGTCGTGGCCGGTATGAAGTCACCAACGAGGGCGTCGATTGGCTCATGTCCCAAACCGACGAACTAGATGCGTTCGTCAGACACGTTTCAGAGGACGTTATCGGACAGGTCGAAATCGAGACGGCAATCGCAACCACCGACATCAGCGAGGGACAGACGGTTTCGCGCACGATGCAAGATGGTGTCCTCTGTGCGATGGCCGGCGACACGGGGAGTGCAACCGCCGTTGCCATCACCGATGCGGATGCCGGACAAGATGTCGCCATCACGAACTTCGAGGGTGTCATGGAGTACGACTGGGGAACGGTGACGGTTGTTTCACTTCCGCACGTCAAAGACGGGGGGAGCAACGCAGTGAATTCTCGGGCGATAGCCGACCTCGCCACAACTCACGATTTGGTCGCCGCTGCCGGAATCGAAGCGCTGGCCGCCGTTCGAGCCGCGAATCTCGAACCGGACATCCGTTTCGCCACCGCTTTCGCTGTACGGGAAGCGGCCACGAAGGGACTCGATGTCTTGGTGCTCACGACGACGAATCACCTCTCCGCACATACCGACGAACTCCGCGAACAGAACATCAGTTACGAGGTCGTCGATGCCACAGAGGAGTCGGCGACACTCGAACAATAGACGGGATGGATTACCTCTGATGCGTACTCAGTCCGATTGCAGTGCCGTATAATACCCACTCCAGCACTGGCCGCACAGTTTGCGGTCGAGACAGAGGCGCTTGATGTTCGTCTCGTCGCCCATGAACTGTTTCGTCGAGCGGGTTCTGTCCTCGATTTCGAGGACAACGCGGTGGGCGGGTTGGTCGTCGGAGAGTGAATCGCCGCAGACGGCACACGTGTCCATATCTTATGCCCTCCCGGCCTTCGAGACAGTACGACGATTTGTCACTGTTGTGGAGATTGCATGGATACTCTCACCCGTTATCCGTGCTGTTCGATTTGCCATACCAACCCATAGACCGCTGTGGTATTATACCTTTCTAGTGAATAATCATAATCTAAATTTATTACGGTGAAATTGAATGGTCTGACTGCAACCGATGGACGACTGATTTCGAAGACCGATTTCAGCTACCTCCTACCATTGAAAAACGGTCGTAGAATAACCGGGAGACACGACCGAATCAGACTCAGTCGTCCGCCGTCGCCGCGCTATCGATTGGCTCGTCCGTGTCCACCGTTTCGAGTCCGCGTCCGGTCGCTGCCATCGCAAAGAGAATCAGGGGCGAGAGATACCCGAAGAAGTAGTACGGCGCGTACTGGAGGGTTGCCACGCCGAGAACGCTCGCCATGTAGATACCGCCGGCGTGCCACGGAATGAGCGCGCCGGTCGGCGTGCCGGCGGCCTCAACCGCCTGTGAGAGCGTCGAACTGTCGAGGTCGTACTCCTCGTAGAGACTTCGCAGGCTCAATCCAGGAATAGCGATGCTCATGTACTGTTGGGCCGAAAAGAGGTTCACGACGATGGCCGACAGTCCCGTGGCCGCGACGAGACTGCTCACGCCGTGAATTGTCTTTTCGAGCGCGCGTGCGAGCACCGCGAGGATACCGAGCGTCTCCAAAAGCCCGCCGAGCGAGAGCGCGGCGACCACGACGCCAATCGTCCACGCAGACCCCGACAGCCCACCGCTTGCGAGCAACGAGTTCACCGTCTCGACGCCCGTTTTTGGCGCAGTCCCATTCAAAAACACCTCCCACGCAGCAGTGAACGACGCTCCTTGAAGCGCGATTGTCGCGCCCACACCAGCAAAGACACCCGCAAGAAGCGACGAGAGGGCGGGATAGCCGTACAGTGCAAGCCCAAACGTCACGAGCAGCGGCACGAACACGAGCGGCGAAATCGCGTAGGTTCCGGCGAGCGCGCTTCGAATCTCATTGATTTGCCCTGCCGGAATCGCGCCAGTCGTTTGCAACCCGAGGACGGCGAACAGTACCACGGAAATGCCGAGTGCGAGGAGCGTCCCGAGGCGCATGGCGCGGATGTGGTCGTAGAGGTCAGTATCCGTCACGCCCGCCGCGAGGTTCGTCGTATCTGATAAGGGTGACTGTTTATCTCCTGCGTACGCGCCCGTAAGGACGGCCCCCGCGGTCATCGGGGCGGGAATCCCGAGTCCAGCACCGATACCGATGAACGCGACGCCAAGTGTGCCTGCCGTGGTCCACGAAGAACCGATAGCGATGGCGACAACAGTCGAGAGAAGCGCCGTCGCCGGCAGGAATATCGTCGGCGTGAGTATCGATAATCCATAATACATCATCCCCGGAATCGTCCCTGCACTGACCCATGTGGCAATCAGCGCATAGATGACAAATAGGATTAAAATTGCCTGCAACCCCATCACGAGACCCTTCTCGACACCCCCATAGAGGTCCTCCCACGAGAGTTCCATCCAGTAGCGGCCAACGAGTCCGGTCAGAACGATGCTCCACAGAAGCGGGCCGTGCGGCGCGAGTCCCAGAACGCCAGACCCGACGGCGAGAAAGACCACGACGCCGAGGACCACCACGAGTGCCTGTGCCAGCGATGGTCGTTGCTCTGGCGAACGAGACTCGTCCGTCAGTGAATGTATCTCCGGTGCAGCCATTCACCGGGCGTAATTACTATAGAGTATTAAAACACACGGTAGTATTCCTGTTATGTATTGGTTTGGTTCGACGGGTTGCAGTAGCCCTCCGAGAGCGCAAATACGATATAATCTCGAACTGCATCGACTACTCGGTCAGCGGTATCTCGGTTCGCTCGTGAATCGGTTCTTCGCGCTCTGTGAGGTGCTGTGGGGTTCTGTCGTTTGCAACCGAGAGCACTTCGGCAACGATGGAATACGCGATTTGGTAGGGCGAGTCACCGCCGAGGTCGAGACCGATGGGCGTATAGATTCGATTCATGTCGTCTTCTGTCATCGAAACGCCTTCGTCGGCGAAATCCTCAAGCATCTCCTCGAATCGGTCTGTGGGTCCCATCAGCCCGAGATAGGGCACGGGAGTTTCGATGAGTCCTTCGAGTGCGAGGCGGTCGTCGATGAAGTTGTGAGTCATCACGACCACGTAGGTATCGGTGTCGAAATCGACGGCCTCTCGAATATCCGACGGCGAGGTCGCCAGCACGGCGTCGGCGTCGGGAAAGTGCGCCTCGGTCGAGAGCGCGCCGCGGAAACTGAGCACCGTCACCCGGAAGTCGACCCGTTTTGCGAGTTCTACGACTGGATTGACATCCGGTCCTGACCCGACGATGACGAGATGCGACGGAGCCTCGATACCTTCGACAAAGACCTCGACAGTCCCGTCGTCGGTTTCGACTTCCAGTGTGTCCGTCGCCCCCCGTTCGAGCAGTTCTGCGGTCGGTGCTTTCAGTTCGTCACGAAGCCACTCGGGAAGTGCCCCGGAAAATCCCGTCTCTGCGTTGTAAAAAGAGCGTTCGCCGAGCGGACGGTCGCCGGAAACGACGGTGACAATCCCGCAGTCCTCGCCGTTCGTTACGCTTTCGATGACCGGACGGTAGCTCTCACGGAGGGGTTCAAGCAGCACGGTGATGACGCCGTTACAGCCCATGCCAAGCCCCCAGACGTCGTCGTCATCGCCGGAGAGGTCGTAGGTTTCGATGCGCGACTCGTCGTCGTCGAGAACCGCATCGGCGAGTCCTCTCACTTCGTCTTCGAGACAGCCAGCGGTGAGGCTGCCAGCGCCGCCGTCGCCCTCGATGAGCATTTTCGCGCCGGGTCGGCGGTAGGCACTCCCTTCCACGTCGATGATGGTCGCAAGCACGGCGTTAGCCTCGCGGTCTATCGCCTCGCCGATTGCGGACAGTACCTCGGTTTCTGTCATACTCCAGTTCGTGTCTGTCATCGTTCCATTGATTCGTTGGTTTTCATGCTCTCTTTCGGGTGTCGTACTCGTAGCCGACGCGGCCATGAACTCCCTGCCGGCGGAGTTGGTGGGCGATTTCTGTGAGGTCTTCTGGTCCAGCGAACCCGAACAGCCCATCGAGATACGGGAGCGCGGCGGCCATCCCGCGTGCGGTCGGCTTGTAGGCCGGCGAGACCGCGAGCGGATTCAACCAAAGCATGGCTCCCGCACTCCGCGAGAGCGATGAGAGTTCGGTTTCGAGCGTAGATACGTCGCCCATCTCCAACCCATCACTGACGACGAATACCACCGACCGGCGGTCAACTGCGTGCGGAAACTCGGTTCGAAGCCGTTCGAGCGAGCCACCGATACGAGTTCCGCCGCCCCACTCGGTTTCGGCTCGTGAAAGGGCATCGAGCGCCGCCTTCTGACTCTCCGCATCGAAGGACTGTGTGACCTCCCGGAGGTCGTCATCGAAGAAGAACACCCGCGCGTCGCGCCACTCCGCCCTCACTCGCCGGAGGAATCGAATCAGAAACGAGCGGTCGAGCACATCGAGTACCGATTGGCTCACATCCACCAGCAGACACGCTCGCACCGCGCTCAGTTGGCGCTCGCGCCGGGGAACGTCCATGACT
>DASSKS010000118.1:0-5943 GCA_035690245.1 Halococcus sp.
CGAATACCCACGAATCGAAATCACCCGTGACCCAACTCCCGGTGCGACGGCCTTTGGACCCTACACCGAGCGCGGGCGGGTCGAAACAGTGGTAAAGGCTCTCCGGGAGACCTACGGCGTGCGGGGCTGTTCGGCCCACAAATTCGCCGGGCGGTCGCGTCCGTGTCTCGACCACGATATTGGACTGTGTACCGCGCCGTGTACCGGCGAAATCAGTCGGGAGGAATACATCGCGGATGTCGAATCCGTCGAGCGATTTTTTGAAGGTGAAACCGGCATTCTCGCCGACCCGCTGAGCCGCGAGATGGAGCGGGCGACAGAGGAACAGAACTTCGAGCGCGCCGCGAACCTCAGAGACCGCTTGCAGGTAGTCAAATCGTTCCACGAGGGCGGCGGCGAAGCAGTGTCGGCACAGACCGACGAACAGTGGGTCGATGTTCTGGGAGCAGTGCTTGAAGGCGAGCGCGCGACCGTCGCCAGACTCCACAGCGAGGACGGAAAACTCATAGAGCGCGACCGCCACACACTTTCGGTACCAGATGACAATGAGGAGGGTGTGGGCGGTGTGCTCGCGGCCTTTATCGTACAGTACTACGCAGAACGGTCGCTTCCCGACGCACTCCTCCTTCCCGAACGGTTCAGTGACGACGAACTCGATGCATGGCTCGAAAGCGAAAGCGTCGCGGTGCGTGTGCCGGGTGCTGGCCGGGAGGCGACGCTGGTGGAACTAGCGCTCAAAAACGCCCGCCGTGGGCGTGGAAAGGAGAACGGGACGGCTGCGCTCGCCGACGCGCTCGGCATCGAGAGTGCGAACCGCATCGAGGGGTTCGACGTGAGCCACGCACAGGGCCGGGCCGCCGTTGGAAGCAACGTCACCTTCGTTGATGGTCAGTCCGAAAAGTCGGATTACCGCCGGAAGAAACTCACTGACGAAAACGACGACTACGCGAATATGCGCGCGCTCGTGGCGTGGCGCGCACGCAGAGCAGTCGACCGTGCCAGCGGGCACGCGCGTGACGACCGGCCCGACCCCGATTTGCTGCTCATCGACGGTGGTGAGGGACAACTGAACGCCGCGCGCGAAGCGCTTTCGGAGGTGGGATGGGATGTGCCAGCCGTCGGGTTGGCGAAAAGAGAAGAGCGCGTCGTTACTGCTGATGGGGAGTTCGTGTGGCCCGACGACGCGCCCGAGCGACACCTGCTCCAGCGGGTGCGCGACGAAGCCCACCGATTTGCGGTCCAATACCACCAGACCGTGCGCGACGAGGTGAAAACCGTCCTCGATGACGTTCCCGGCATCGGCCCACAGACCAGAAAACGCCTGCTTCGGAGATTTGGCAGCGTCGATAGCGTGCGTGCGGCCTCGGCGGGTGAGCTACGGAGCGTTTCGGGTGTGGGTGAAAAAACCGCCGAGACGATTCGTGCGCGGTTGTGAACGGACAATGTAAGAAACGAGTGGTTCGTCGAGTGTTTCTCGCAGAAACACGATAGTTATAGCGATAGAAAAACCATCATGGCAGTGAGAACGGTGAGTAGAACACATAATATCACAAGAAAGTATACGAAGGAACCGTATTCCGATGGTGTCTGCGTCTCGATCGGTTTTCGTATCCTGAGAGGAGCGTTTGCAAAAATAGCGAGTCCAGTACCGGCTAAAAACACAGATTCGAGGCTGAGTTGCCAATCAGAGGTGAAACCAGCCTGTATAATTAACAGTATGCCTGCGTAGGCAAACAACAAACTGACAAATTTTGCTGGATGCATACGCAAAGTCTCACAGACAGCGTTGATATAATTTACTGACAGGCCGCCGGCAGCCAGTCAGAACTCCGCTTCCGGTGGCATACTCTCCTCGGGTGGGACACCGTCTTCACCCGCGAGGTCGAATTCCTTGCGGATTTCACGTACTCGGTCGCGGATGTCCGCTGCGAGTTCGAATTCTAAGTTTTCAGCCGCCTCGCCCATTCGATTTTCGAGGTCTGTGACGAGTTCTTCGGCCTCCTCGATACTGTCTGGTTCGAGGTCTGCGGTCCCACTCGTATCGGTTTTCGACCCCGGAAGGTTGGTTTCGCCGACCTCCTTTTCGATGGTCCGTGGCTCGAAACCGTGGTTTGCGTTGAACTCGCGTTGGATTTCGCGGCGGCGTTGGGTTTCGTCAATGGCAGACTGCATCGAGTCGGTCACGTTGTCGGCATACAGCACGACTTCGCCGTTGACATTCCGGGCGGCGCGGCCCATCGTCTGGACCAGCGTGGTTTCAGAGCGAAGAAATCCCTCTTGGTCGGCGTCGAGAATCGCAACGAGCGAGACTTCTGGAATGTCGAGTCCCTCCCGGAGGAGGTTGATACCCACGAGTACGTCGAACTCACCGAGTCGAAGCCCACGGACGAGTTCGTGACGTTCTAAGGTGTCTGTTTCGTCGTGCATATACTCGACCGCGACGCCCGCCTCTTCGAGATATTCGGTCAGGTCTTCGGCCATCCGTTTTGTGAGGGTTGTGACGAGAACGCGCTCGTCCCGTTCGGTGCGCTCCTCGATACGAGCCATGAGATTGTCGATTTGGCCTTCGACGGGTGAGACTTCGACTGCTGGGTCCACGAGATGCGTGGGCCGAACGATTTGTTCGACCACTTGTTCTGAGTGTTCGCGTTCGTAGTCTGCGGGCGTGGCGCTCACGTAGAGGGTTTGGCCGGTGCGTTCTGCGAACTCGGGATGGCGGAGCGGGCGGTTGTCGTAGGCAGTCGGCAGGCGGAATCCGTTTCCCACCAACGAATCCTTTCTCGATTTGTCACCGGCGAACTGGCCGCGGATTTGGGGGACAGTTTGATGGGATTCGTCGATGACTGTGAGGAAATCATCGGGAAAGTAATCGAGAAGCGTGGAGGGTGGGTCGCCAGTATCGCGGTCGGAGAGATGCACCGAGTAGTTTTCGATACCCGAGCAGTAGCCCGTCTCGCGCAGCATTTCGAGGTCGAAGGTGGTGCGTTCTTCGATGCGCTGGGCCGCCACGAGGTCGCCCTGTCGCTCGAAATAGCTCACTCGTTCGTCCATCAGGTCCTCGATTTCGCCGATAGCGGTTTCGAGTTGTTCTTCTGGAATCGAGTAGTGTTCTGCGGGGTGGACCAAAACAGCTGGTTCTTCGCTTTTGACTTCGCCCTCTAGGGGGTCGAGTTTGGTCAGGCGGTCGATTTCGTCGCCCCAGAACTCGACCCGGACGGCAAAGCGGCCGTACATCGGGAAGATTTCGACCGTATCGCCACGGACCCTGAACGTGCCTTGAGAGAAATCCATGTCGTTTCGCTCGTAGTTTAGGTCAACGAGGCGTTTCAGGAGGTCGTCGCGGTCGATTTCCTGACCGACATCGAGTTCGAGGCTCATATCGACGTAGTTGCGCGGGTCACCGAGTCCGTAGATTGCTGAAACTGAGGCAACCACGATTACGTCATCGCGGGTCAGGAGCGAGCGGGTCGCGGAGTGGCGGAGCCTGTCGATTTCGTCGTTGATGGAAGCATCTTTGTCGATGTAGGTGTCGCTGGCTTCGACGTAGGCTTCGGGTTGGTAGTAGTCGTAATAGGAGACGAAATACTCGACGGCGTTGTTAGGAAAAAGATTGCGGAACTCCTCGTAGAGCTGGGCGGCCAGCGTTTTGTTGTGGGCGATGACGAGCGTGGGTTTTTGTATTTCCTCGATGACCCATGACACAGTATTGGTTTTCCCAGAACCCGTAACCCCGAGAAGGGTCTGTTCGTCCATTCCGTTTTTGAATCCGGCAGCGAGTTTTTCGATGGCTTCAGGTTGGTCGCCCGCGGGGTCGAAGGGAGCGTCCACCTGAAACGGGCGATTTTTGCCGGGGCGGTCTGGCTGGAGCGGGCCGGATTGGGCATCACTCATTACAGATGAATGGGGTTGAAGACACTTGAGACGCTCGCTCAGGGCGAATCACCGGAATACATCGACACCGAAACAGATGGAATTTGTGGCGATGGCGCGATTCGCGGCCACCGGCCGCGGTGGCGGTCTGCGGTGCGGGGCGGTCCTCGGCGGATGAAGGGCGAGGCGCGCAAGCGAAGCGAGTAGCGAACGAAGTGAGCGCGCGCCGAGGGCTTCGGCGGTCGGTGCGGTTGCGGAAAGCGCTAGCGGTTGTACCGCGAGTGAGCGCGAAGCGCGAACGAGCGGGCCGACGACCGACCAACGGGAAGGAGGAGGCTTTTGGTCCAGATTTTGCCAGCGAGCGAACGAAGTGAGCGAGTGCAGCAAAAGGTGGTTTAGCAAACGGGTTTCGGATTCACGCCCATTTCTTCGAGCGATTCGGTGTACTCGTCGTAGGCGGCTTGAATCGCGTCGCCAGCGGCTTCTCCGGCGCGCGCCCAGTCGTCGTCAGTTTCGCACACATCGCTGAGGAGGTCTTTTCCGCGTTCGAGTTGGGCATCGACCTCATCACCGAGGTCTCGAAAGAGCTGTGCGCCCTGTGTATCTGCCTGTCCAACGAAGAATCCCACCAACTGTTCTTTCGATTTCTGGGTGGCGATGGTGCGACCGACGAACGCGCCCGCGCGCCCGGCGGTGTCCTCGGTGTCGCGCAGATACTCGTGGATGGCTGGCGTATCGCCCGGTTCGTGGTCGCCGTCGAGACGTTCGGCCACGAGTCCGTAGTGTTCGCCTTCCTCGTCGGCGGTCGTTTCGTAGGTTTCGCGGGCAGTCTCGTTGCCCTCGGTTTCGGCCCATTCCTCGAACGTCTTGCGGGCGTGGAACTCGCTGTCGGCGGCGGCGCGAAGCACTGGTTCGGTGTCCATCTCGCCCTCGGTATCGGCATACAGCGCCTTCGAGGAGCCGAGACGTGACAGTGCTGTTTGATTTTCGTCGCGGACGTCATCCACGAACTGGTTCGGGTCCATGCGCGGGCATACACGCGCGGCCTGTTTGTAAGCATCGCCACAGACAGAAGAATCCACGAGAATCGCGGCAAAACCGCAACACCACTACCGATTCGAAAAACCGAAAATGGGAATCGGGCGAGTTAGTTTGCGTCGCCGGTTTCAACCGGTGCGTTGACGAGGTTGCCCCACTCAGTCCACGAGCCGTCGTAGTTGACGACGTTCTCGTAGCCCAATAACTCGTGCAGCGCGAACCACGCAATCGAGGAGCGCTCGCCGATACGGCAGTACGCGACTACCTCTTGGTCATCGGTCACACCCTCTGGTTCGTAGAGGTCACGGAGTTCGTCGGCGGATTTAAAGGTTCCATCGTCGTTCACCGTCGCGGCCCACGAGATGTTGCTCGCGCCGGGGATGTGGCCGCCGCGCTGGGCCGTCTCTTGGAGTCCGGGCGGCGCGAGAATCTCGCCTCTGAACTCCTCGGGGCTTCGTACATCGACGAGTGGGACGCCCCGCTCCATCGCGTTCTCGACATCCGCACGATAAGCCCGGATTCCCTCGTAGGGACCGCGGGCGGTGTACTCCTGACTCGAAAAGTCAGGTACGTCGGTGGTCGTCGGGTAGTCGTTCGCCAGCCAGTAGTCCCGACCGCCATTCATCAGTTTCACGTCTTCGTGGCCGTAGTATTTGAACTGCCAGTAGGTGTAGGCGGCGAACCAGTTCGAGTTGTCGCCGTAGAGAACCACAGTCGAGTCTTCGCTGATGCCGTGGTCGCCCATCAAGTCAGCAAAGTCCTCCTTCGAGCGCACGTCCCGACGGGTTTGGTCCTGTAGTTGTGTCTCCCAGTTCAGCCCGATGGCTCCCGGCGCGTGGCCCTCGTCGTAGGCCTCGGTATCGACATCGACCTCCACGAGTCGATACTCGGGTTCGTCGCTCTGAAATTCATCCAAGTGGTCTTCGACCCAGTCGGCCGAAACCAGCACGTCCTTTGCGTACTCACTCATGATTCATCCACAGATACAGTATCGAGTCGTATATCATCCGCCCCTGAATGTGAAAGGCGGTTTAT
>DASSKS010000119.1:0-9491 GCA_035690245.1 Halococcus sp.
ACACGTCGAATCCGGCGGTCCTCTCTCCGGGCGCGCGGGAGTCAACGTCCCCGTCGTGGATGTGGGTCTCGACGTTCTCACCGCCCACGACGAACGCGAACTCGATGTTGCAGCCCACACGGAAGTGGATTTCGTCGCGGCGAGTTTCGTCCGCAACGCAGCCGACATCTACACCATCAACGAAGCGATAGAGGACCGTGGTGCGGACATCCCGGTGATTGCGAAAATCGAACGCGCCGATGCCGTTTCACAGGTAGGTGAAATCATCGAGGCCGCTGACGGCGTGATGGTCGCGCGCGGTGATTTGGGCGTCGAGTGCCCGATGGAGGAAGTCCCCATGATTCAAAAGCGCATCATCCGCCGGTGTCACGCGGCGGGTGTGCCCGTCATCACGGCTACCGAGATGCTCGATTCGATGACTCATGCGCGCAGACCCACGCGCGCCGAGGCAACGGATGTCGTCAACGCTGTGCTCGACGGCACCGACGCGGTGATGCTGTCGGGTGAGACGGCGATTGGCGACCACCCTGTGAGAGTGGTCGAGACGATGGATAGCCTGATCGGTGAGGTCGAACGCAGCACTGAGTACACAGAGCGCGTCGAAGACACAGTCCCTGAACCGGGCGAGTCGCGGACGGACGTGCTCGCGCGTGCGGCGCGGTATCTCGCGCGCGACATCGACGCCACGGCGGTGGTCGCAGCCACCGAATCGGGCTACACAGCGAGGAAGGCCGCGAAATACCGTCCTGAAGTGCCCATTGTTGCGGTCACGCCGAATGACGGAGTTCGTCGCCGGCTCTCCCTCTCCGCAGGAGTGTCCGCCCGGTATGCGCCGCTCACCGGGCCGGACGAGAGCGGCGACGCCGTGATTCGAAACGCCGTTCAAACTGCTATCGAAACAGGAATAACCGAATCTGGCGATACAGTGGTCGTGCTCGCGGGCATGATGACCGACCTCGAAGGCGCGAACACGACAAATACCCTTAAGGTTCACGTCGCCGCCGAAATCATTGGGTCGGGTCGGTCGGTGGTCTCTGGCCGGGTTTCTGGACCCATCCACCGCGCAGAGGACGGCGACCTCACTGCGCTTCCAGACGGCGCAATAGTGGTCCTTTCGACCGATTTCGACGCGGAGTTCTCCGGCGACCCGGCTCGATTAGGGGGTATCATCAGCGCTCACGAGGGCGTGACTGGCTATGCAGCTATTGTAGCGCGCGAACTCGACATCCCAATGATTTCCGACGTTTCGCTTCCCGATGCGTTCACTGGTGTCGTCACTCTCGATGCCAGCCGCGGCGTCGTCTATGAAGGGCGCGTCGGCGACCAACCCCGAACGTAGGCCGTATCGAACCACAACCACTACCCGCTGTCCCCTCTCGTTCCGAGTATGACCGAACCCACCCGAATCCAACGCGCTGGCACCGACCACGGAGAACTGACCGTCTGCAAGTTCGGAGAAACCGAACGATGACTGGGCCAGAACTATCCGACTTTTTCGACGGATTCACCCAGCGTGACTGGCAGACGGTCGAAGAAGGAACGGTGAGAATTGCCATGATTGGTCTCGGCTGGTGGACGACCGAAAAAGCGATGCCGGCGGTCGAGCGCGCAGAACTCTGTGAGACGACCGTTCTCGTCAGCGGGGACAAAGAGCGCGCCGAATCCCTTGCTGACTCGCACGAGACAGTCGAATATGGCCTGACTTACGAGGAGTTTCACGACGGCGCAGCGAGCGAGGCATACGACGCTGTCTACATCGCCACGCCGAACGCCCTCCATTTGGAGTACGCAGAAACCGCTGCCGACCTCGGAAAGGCCATCCTCTGTGAGAAGCCGATGGAATCCACAGTCAAGCGCGCAGAACAGTTGCTCGAAGCGTGTGAGGAAACAACACTGATGATTGCCTACCGGATGCACACCGAGCCAGCGGTTCGGCGCGCGCGCGAACTCATTAGAGAGGGATTTATCGGCGAACCCACGGGGGTTCACGGGCAGATGACGCAGCGACTGCTCGAAATGATTCCCGACACCGACCAGTGGCGGCTCAACCCCGACCTCGCCGGCTACGGCGCGAGCGTGATGGACCTCGGCATCTATCCGTTGAATACGGCGCGATTCGTCCTCGATGCCGACCCGCTTTCCGTGCAGGCGTCGATGTACTCTGCGCACGAAGCGTTTTCCGATGTACCGGACGAACGTTCGAGTTTTCGACTCGACTTTCCCAATGGAATTTCAGCCGTGTGTACGGCGAGCCAGAACGCCGCCCATTCGAGCCATCTCCAGATCACTGGAACGAAGGGCGAACTCAGACTCGAACCCGTGTTCTCCCCGGACCAACCCCGGAAGCTTCAGATTCGTCGCGGAGATGTCGATGCTACCCTTGATTTCGACCAGCGCAGCCAGATGACCGAGGAGTTCGATTATTTTGCGGACTGCGTGCTCTCCGAGACGGAGCCACATCCGGACGGCGAACACGGACTGACGGATATGAAAATCATGCAGGCCATCTACGAAGCCGCCGAAACCGATTCAGCAGTCTCGCTTTGAAAATCGAAAACAGAGTATAATCGAACACACACCACTCGGCAACCGAACCGCCCTCGTGACGCCAGACGGGGCTGTGCCAGTCGATGTCGCCCGATTGCTCGCGGACGTACTCCGCATCGATGTCGATGCCGAGTCCCGGTTCACGCGGAATGAGAAGTCCGGTTGAATCATGTCTATGCCGCCGGATTCGGGAGAGGAGAGGTTCGCCCCAGCCGACCTGTCGTCGCTCGTCTCGACTCGGAAGAATAGCCAGCGCGGCGGCACCGAAAACAGTTCGTAATCAGTGATTCGGCTCACACAACACGGTCGAACCGGGAGACCAGAAAAGAATCCACGACGGTTGTTACACCTGTGGTTCGACCGCCTCGACCGTATCGAGGTTCCGATTGCGGAGTGCCTCGCCGGTCTCGCTATCGAAGAGGTGAATCGCGTTCTCTGGAATCCGCGCGACCGCTGGCTGTCCGGCCTCGACGCGGCGCAACCCGCCGATGGTCGAGACGAACGTTCGAGACTCCTCCATGTCGAGTTCGCTCGTCTCGCTGCCCTCGAAGGCGAGATAGACGTTGTTCCCGCTGCCGACTGGTTCGACCACATCCACCACGGTTCTGAAGTCATGGTCGTTCTCGATAGTGTCAACGAGTTCAATGTCTTCAGGGCGCACGCCGAGTGTCACACGGGAGACATCACCGAGTGCTTCGCTCGTCTCGTCGCTCAGCGGATAGTCGAAGTCGTCGCCGACCAAGCGACTTCCCTCGACCTCGGTTTCGAAGAAGTTCATCGACGGCTCGCCGATGAAGCCCGCGACGAACAGGTTCTTCGGTTCGTGATAGCACTCTAAGGGTGTGCCGACCTGCTGGAGACGGCCACCGTCGAGGATGGCGATACGGTCGCCCATCGTCATCGCCTCCGTCTGGTCGTGGGTTACATAGACGGTCGTTACTCCGAGTTCCTCTTGGAGGCGCTGGAGTTCGGTGCGCATCGACGCGCGGAGTTTCGCATCCAGATTCGACAGCGGTTCGTCCATCAAAAATACTGCCGGGTCGCGCACGATTGCCCGCCCGAGCGCGACACGTTGTTGTTGCCCGCCCGATAGCTCACTGGGCTTTCTGTCGAGCAACTCGCCAATACCCATCATCCCTGCGGTCTCCTCGACTCGTTGTTTGATTTCTTCGTCCGAGAGGTCGGTCGATTCTTCGAGTCCGAAGCTCATGTTTCCGCGAACAGTCATGTGTGGGTACAGCGCGTAGGACTGAAACACCATGGCGATGTCGCGGTCTTGGGGTCGCTCATCGTTGATTACCGCGTCATCGAGTCGGATTTTACCCGCAGTAACCGATTCGAGACCGGCGATCATCCGAAGCGTGGTCGATTTCCCACACCCCGAGGGACCGACGAGTACGAGGAATTCCCCATCCCCGATTTCAATCGACGCATCGTCGACGGCAACGACGCCACCGCTTCCGAACTGCTTGGTGACGTCAGTGAGTGTGAGTTCGGTCATCCGTCCGTTCTCCGTGGTTCGTTCGGGTCGTACTCGTTCATGATAGTTGTGTCGGTCATGATTCTCCCGCGATTCCCTCCGCGAACTGCTCGGTGAACAGGATATACACCAAAAGCGTCGGCAGCGCCGCGATGAACGCGCCCGCCATCTGGATGTTGAACTGCTGTACCATCGACCCCTGTAACTGCGACAGCGCCATCGTGATGACTTGATTCTGCGGCTGGTTTATCAACACGAGCGCGAACAGCAGGTCGTTCCAGATTTGGGTGAACTGATAGATGAGCACGACAGCAAAGATGGCTCCCGACTGGGGCAACACGATACGCCGGTAGATGCCGAAGACGCTCGCGCCGTCGAGTTTCGCGGCTTCGAGCATCTCGGCGTCGATGGTCGCATAGAACGCCCGAAATAGGACAGTGCAAATCGGGATGCCGTACGCGATGTGCGTGATTGCCAGTTCGATGAGCGCTGCGTGCGAGGCGAGCACTGGCGAAAACGCCAGCAGGTCGGGCAACCCAACTGCGCTCCAAAACAGCGTCAGGGGGACTAATACCGCCTGATACGGGATGAAGATACCGGCAACAAGCAACACCAACACCGCGACCTGCCCGCGCCAGTCGATATTCGTCAGGCCGTAGGCCGCAAAGCTCCCCAACAACGCAGAGAGCACCGTTGCCGGCACCGCGAACAGGAGGCTGTTTACGAGTCCCTGTGAAAGCGCCGAAAACGCCGTTCCCCACGGCGAAACGGTGAACCCACCCGCTCCCGGCGGCGCGATGGGCGAGGTCTGATAGAACGCGGTTTGGGTTTTAAATGCGGTCATCAGCCCGGTTTCGAGCGGCGCGAGGTAGAAACCGATGAGACCGAGCAGTACAACATATAGCGCGATGCGTTTGGGCGTGAAACGTGATTTCGTGCGGATACTCATAGTTCACCTCTGCGGTACTGGCTGTAGAGATACGGGCCAATGACCCCGAGCGCCATCACGAACAGGACCATGGCGACCGCAGAGCCATACGCCCAGTTCGAATCAGAAAACGCCTCGCGGAACATCATCAACGCGAGGATGTCAGCCGACGGCCCAGGAGTATCGCCGAACATGACGAACAGGAAGTCAAAGGCCTTGAGCGCGAACACGACCAACACGACCGCTGCGCTCATCGTGGACGCTCTGAGTTGGGGAACGATGACCCGCCAGTACATCCTCAAAGTACTCGCGCCGTCGGCTTTGGCGGCCTCGTACTGGTCGGTCGGAATCGCGCGCAGCCCCGCGAGATAGACCACCATGCAGTAGCCGCTGAACTGCCAGATGAGCGCGAAAATCACCGCCGCGAGTTTGAACTCGTCGAGCCACGGCTGGGCGAGCGCATTCAACCCCAGAAATCTGAACAGTTCGTTGATAAGCCCGCTATTATAATCGTACATCCACGTCCAAAACAGCGCCGTAACCACGAACGACAGACTCATCGGCAGCAAGTAGATGGTCCGAAACGTGTTCTCGAAGCGGATATTTCTATCCACGAGTATCGCTACCAATAGTCCGATAGCGAGCGAAACGACCGTGAACACGACGATGAGGACAATCGTGTTTTTGGCGGCGTTCCAGAATGTCGGGTCCGACAACAACTGCGCGTACATCCCAACATCGAGTCCACCGTACTCGGGGTTGCCAAGTCCTTCCCAGTCGGTAAGCGAGATGACGAGGTTCCACGCGATTGCCCCATAGACGAACAGGCCGACGAGTATCACTGGTGGCAGCCAGAACGCGAGTCCGCGCAGTGTCTCGCCATCAACCGAAACCCGAGACTGACGGCTCACCGTGCCGCCGTCCGTTCGTGCGTCCTCCTGTGTGTCGTTCCTCCCGAGAAGACGACGAATCGAGCGCCGCATCTACACGTCGAAGGCGTTGACGATGCCGTTGTAGGCTTCCTCGACGTTCCAGTTCTCAGAGAACGCAGCGAACGCCTCGTCCATGCTGCTGTGTATCTCCGGTTCGACCGCCAATCCGTGGGCAATGGTCGGCGTCTGGACGTTTGAGGATGTGAAATCGTCGAACTGGTTTTTGAGGAACGGTCCAAAGGAGTCCATCGGTACGTCGGCGCGTGGCGGAATCGACCCCTTTATCGGATTGAATCGTTTCTGGCCGTCGATACTGCCACAGTAACTGAGCCATTTTTTGGTCGCCTCGGGCGAGGGATTGTTTTTGGGCATGACGAATGAATCTATGACGAGGGAGTAGATGCCAGACGAACCGGGGAAGGTCACTTGATTCCAGTCTTTTTTGTACTCAAACCCTTTGGTCGCCTCGTACTGGCCGGCAGCCCAATCTCCCTGATGGAAAAAGGCCGCCTTACCGTTGATGAGCTTGGTGTTGGCTTGGTCCCACGTGAGCGACGCGGAGTCCTTGTTCCAGTGTTGTTTGTACTTCGTGAGGAGGGTGAGTGCTTCTTTGATCTCCTTTTCGTACTTCTCCGGGTTGCCGGCGATGAAATCCATGAAGGTCTTGGCTCCGACCTGCGAGAGGAACACCGTCCCCCAGAGTTGGAGGGTCGTCCACGGCTGGGAGGTCGCTTGGGCCAGCCCGACCGCATCAGTCTTTTTCTCGACGGTCTTCATCGCAGAGAGCAAGTCTGATGGGTTCTCGATGCTTTTGGGGTCGATGCCCGCATCCTTCAGCACCTGAACGTTGTAAAAGAGGTTGTTGAGCCGGTGGATGTCGAGCGGAACGGCGACGAAGTTCCCCGAGGGCTTTGCGAGCTTACGCGGTCCCGGAAGGTACGCCTTTTGCATCTCTTTGGTCCAGACGCTGTCCGAGATGTCGTCGAGTACATCTGATTCGATGTACGGCGAGAGCGCCTCGCCGGGCCAAATCTGGAACGTACTCGGCGGATTGTCGCTCAGCACACGGCTTTTGATGGCCGCCGCGAGCGCGCTCCCTGCCCCACCCGGTGCGGGGTTGTTCTTGATTTTGACCTCGGGATGTTTCTTTTTGAACCCATCGAGCAGCGCGTTGAGCGCCTGCTTCTCGCCGCCGGCGGTCCACCAGTGGACCAATTCGAGGGCGTTCTGTCCGCCGCTGCCACTGCTGTTACCGTTGTTACTGCCACCGTCACCGCCTCCACCGCTGCCGTTGTTGCTGCTACCGCTGTTACTACCGCTCGTACAACCAGCTAACCCGGTTGCAGCGATGGTGCCCGCCAGTGTCGCGTGTTTCAGATACGCTCGTCGTGAAAACCGCTCAGTCGATTCGTTGCTCATGATTGATGTCTGTATTGACCCGACTGTCACGTCACAACACGTAAACAAAACTCTTTCGGATATTTACTCACAACGAAGTACACCGCTGTCGAGAGTGGAGTTAGCAAGTGCGTGCACACCCCGAGGAGTCAGTCGCTCTCAGGATTCGATGTTCGCCATCCGGTCGATTTCGGGGTCGGTGAAAACGTCCTTTTCGTCCGCGCTCATCGATGAGAACTCAGAGATGACCGCGCCCTCCTCGCCGGCTTTGAACCAGTGGTTCGTATCGGGCGGGATGGTGTACTGTTCTCCCGGTTGTAAGTGAATCTCGTGGGCTGCGGTGTAGTGTTCTTCGCGCATGGGCGGAGAAACCACTGGCTCCGGCGTCTGTTCGCCCTCGACGTACAGATAGACCTCACCCCACCGACATCGAAACGTCTCCTGCTTTCCGGGGTAGTCAGTAAAAGGGGGATGGCGGTGTTCGGGACAGGTCTGCGTCGGAAACAGCACTAACTCCTTCGCACAGTAGCGCTCGGTATTCACGTAGGTGACGATTTCGGTGCCAACCGCCTCGATGGAACCAAGCCCGTAATCGACGATTTCGATGGTCTCTCGCTCGTCGTCGGTGAGTGCGACGCCCGCCGCAGAAAGGAATGCCGCCGTGCGCTCTCTGTAGTCGTGTTTTTCTTCGCTCGATAGCATACCACGAGTACCAGAGCGTGCGCTCAAAGCGCTGTCGGTCGGCAGTAGTTTACAAATTCAGTACAGAATCCTGTACCGTCTCGAAATCGAGAACCGACATCGAACGGTGTCAGTCACGAAACGGCACTCTCTATTCTCACCGAATAATAGTTTTAATAACTCATGCGCAAGTGAATCGCCAAGCAGACCCCGGAGCATCTACCAGTTCACCTTCGAGGTCGCAAACCTCGACAACGCCTTCGGGAGCAGTCGGGGATTCTCGCCACAGATGTTCGTCCTCTGGGTGCGCGACCCGAGGAAGAAGGGTGGTTCGACCACCAGCCTCGACGACCTGTATGCCGCTTCCGTTCGTGTCTCTGGAGTAAGACGAAATCGTTTTTCGGTTATCTACGCTTCGTCGAACAGTTTCTCGCCATCGACCATGTGCTCGGAAACGGCGTCGAGGTCGAGTGTCAGCCCGAGTCCGGGCTTTTCAGGAACTTCGATTCGGCCCTCGGCGATGAGGCTCTCCTCGACCAACTCCTCCCACCAGCCGAGTTGGTAGGAATGGAATTCGACGGCCAAGGAGTTCGGGATCGCCGCCGCCACGTGGGCACTCGCCATCGTTCCGATGGGTGAGGAGACGTTGTGCATCGCCACCGGAACGTAATAGGTGTCCGCCATATCGGCGATTTTTCTGGTCTCGCGCATCCCGCCGACTTTCGGGAGGTCCGGTGCAATGACATCGACCGCCTGTTCCTCTAAGAGTCGGCGATAGCCGTGTTTTCGATAGACGTTCTCGCCGGCGGCAATCGGCGTGGTCGTGTGCCGTGTGATTTCGCGCTGAACGTCGTGATTTTCGGGCGGTACGGGGTCTTCGAGCCACCAGACGTCGTACTCTTCGATTGCTCGCGCGATGCGTTTTGCGCTCCCACCCGAGAAGGCCCAGTGACAGTCGAAGGCGGCGTCGGCCCGGCCATCGAGGCGTTCGGTCACAGCCCGAACGATATCGACTTTGTGTTCGATTTCTCCGTTTCGGAGGTGGCGGTTTGCCTTGTCCTTTTCGTGGCCCGAGGGCACATCGAGGTCGAACTTCAGCGCGTCGTAGCCCAACTCCTCGACAACGCGCTCTGCCTCGTCGGCGTTCGCTTCGGGGTTTTCCTCCTCGCCAGCATGACAGTCACAGTACACCCGCACTCGGTCGCGGTATTTTCCGCCGAGGAGTTGGTAGGCAGGCAGGTCGAGGATTTTGCCCGCGAGGTCGTGCAGCGCGATTTCGATACCGGAGATGGCGGTCACAACTGTGCCCTCGATTGAGCCTTCGCCCGACATCTTCTGGACCAAATGCTCGAACAGGCGGTCGATGTCGAGCGGATTTTCACCTACTACGAAGGGTTTCATCCGGTCGATGATTTCTGGTACTCCCGCGCCCCAGTAGGCTTCTCCGGTGCCGACGACGCCCGCGTCGGTATAGACCCTCACGAGCGTCCACGGGAAGTTTCCGTCTAGCATCGTTGTTTGCACA
>DASSKS010000120.1:0-6307 GCA_035690245.1 Halococcus sp.
AGGTGCGTCCGGCTGGCCGTTCTGCGCTGCATCGGCGATGGCTGGTACACCCGCTACTGTCGCGCCAGCAGCCCCACAGCCAGCGAGAAACTGTCGCCGCGAGAGTGTTCCAGATTCTTCTTCAGACATCTTAGGAGAATTTGCGGAGTAGTGTCGGGAGCACCACGACCACAACAACAAGAATTGCCGCTATCCCCGTGATTCCGAGCGAGTCAAACAGGCCCGACTCACTCTCGCCACGGGAGACTGCCGTCGATGGCGCTCTCGTGGCTGTCGGTGCCGTTGATGCTGTTCCCGTGACCGAAACTGTGGTCGTCTGTCCGGGTGTGCGCGTCAGTTGCTCGGAACCGGGAACGCGCACCAGTGCCGTGTCGGTGATAATCCCCGAATGATTGAGGGTTTCGTAGGCAACATCGCGGAATCCACTACTCGCCACGTAGTCGTAGCGGTGGTCGCCGTTGGTGTCGAGACTCGGCATCACCGTCACGACCTGTGTTTGGCCGATAGCACCGGGACGCAACTGGATGCTGACGTTCGTATGGTTGCCCGGAGACAGATACCGCGAGGACCCGACCACGCTCGTCAGTGGGTCGCCGGTACGCTGATAGCTCTCATTCAGTACGACAAGAAACCCGCCTCTCGGGAGTCGGGCCTTCTCTATAACGACCGTGCTGTTCTGGAGAGTTTGGTTGCGAAAGATGACCGAGGCGGTCTGCGGCTCTGGTTCTGGCACACGCACACGCGCGGAGTCGTGGACGACACTGCCATTTTTCGTGAACGCTGAATCATTTTCACCGTAGGTCGAAACGAAATCGAACTGGTGGTCATCGTCGCTGTCGCGGTAGACGACCGCGCTGAGTGACTGCGAGTGGTTCAGTTTCGTCCGATTCAGTCCCGGCGGGTTGTTTGGTGGGGCGTGCGAGATATCGATTGTGACATTGTGATGCACGCCGCTCGGGAGATGCTGTGAGACAGCGATAACCGAGTATGCGGCAGGCGCGGGACCGCCGGTGTATTCGCTGGTATGGATGGCAACAAAGCCGTTCTTCGGCAGGACTACCTTCTTGAGAGTGACAGTCGAGCCGTTTGTCGTCTGATTCTGAAAACCGACCGACGCCCGGCTTTGATTCACGCTCGTAGCCGTGGCATTCTCGCTGCTGTTCGTGCCGATTTTCACAGTGTCACGAATCGGCGTACCGTTCGTAGTACGGTAGGGAGCGTCCGCCTCAGCGTTTCCAGTGTCTAGCGTTTGATTGCCGTTGGTGTCGTTATAGAGAGCGACGGAGACCGTCGTCGGTCCACGAATCGGCTCATCAAGGGTGAGAACAACATCATCGAAGGTACCGTGGCGGACGTACTGTGTGTGACCGATAATCTCCGTCTTCGTTGCCGACTCATTCGCCGAGAGGTTCTTGACCTGCGCGACGATAAACCCATTCCGGGGGAGCGTGACACTATCCAAGACGACCCGCGTTCGATTCGTGCGTGTCTCGTTGATGGCTACCGACCCGTTTTCAGTGACGAGACTACCTGCATCCTGTCCACTAACGACCCCGACCGGCGAGAGCGCGGTAGGAGCGTTCAGCCCGAGACCGACACCCGGTACGGTCATCACGACGGCGACCACGACCGCGAACACACCGAGGAAGAACAGGCTGGAGTTCGCAACCGGACTATCCGCTCGCAGCGAACTCAGCGAGAGCCGCCAGCGTGAGAACGGCAGGAACGGAGCGATACCGCGTGTCGTAATCACGTCACCGAGCAGATGCGAGAAAATCCCATACGCGCCGACGAACAGCCCATAGGCGGCGAACGTCCACCGACTCATGCTTTCACCGGCTATTTCGTGGGCATGGTTGACGACAGCTTTGAGCGAGACGTTCGGCAGGAGCAGGTTAATCATGTTCGCCGAGGCGTCCGGCAGCAGGTTGAGAATCCAGCCGAACAGATCGCCACCCGCTAGGAGAGCCGCGAGCAACAGGTCGAACAGATTGTCGCCGAGGAACCAGCCGACCGCACCGAGGACGCCCCCGACGACGAGGATAGCGAGCAGCGAGTGACTGACGCCGCGATGGGTGAGTCCGGGTAGGTGAAAATCTTGATCGGGCCACGGTTCGACGGTCTGTATCCCGAGCCAGCATAGCGCAGCGAAGATGGGTTTGCCCTCGGAGACGAGGACGTAGGCAATAGGCGCGAACGCGAGAAGCGTCATCCCGACGTGGCCTTTTCTGTTCATGAGGATATGGGAAGCGAAGCCTCGACAAACGCTTCGTATGCGCGTAGCCCGTCTTCGTCAGTAGGCCACGCGGCTTTGCACTCGCTACACTCTAGCACCCACTCGTCGGCGAGGAATTGCGAGACTGAGGTCGCAGGCGCGGCGCATTCCGGGCAGAAGATTTGCTTGCCGGTTGCCGTGAGCGCAAATTGTGGTTCGCCCTCAGCATCCCATCCCCGAAAGACGACTATTTCTGTGTCTCGCAGGCCAGCGTACCAGTTCGCAACGCCTGTCTCAGAGAGTTCAACGCCGTCTTCGCGCGCGCGTCGTTGCATCTCCGCGAACATCAGTGCTCATCTCCCTGAGAACAGCTACAATCGTTTTCTCCACCATCCGACGCGAGTTCGGCTTCGATTTCGCTATCGAGAGTTTCGATTTCGGAGCGGAGGTGGGCTACCCAGTCGTCAAGGTGATTCTGGAGATACTGTTTCATTTCTTTGGCTGGAACTGGTTGGTAGAGCCAGCCTTGTCCACCATTATCGAAATTTCGCCGTTCGCGCTCGACAAGACCAGCATCGTGCAATCCTCGGAGTAAGCGTGCAGTATGGCTTTGGTGTCGCCCAATTTCCTCAGAAATGTAATCTACTCTACTGTGAGGATGTTCGAGTAACACGAGATACGTGCGCGCTTCGTTGACCTTGATGTCGAATACCGACCGAACGACCTCTTGTGAGGTGCGATTCGGGTCTGCGAACAGTTGTGTGAGGTCGGCGTACTGGTCGGCGAGTGATGTGTCGTCGGTTTCAGTCTCGCACATATACCCACTCGTTGCCGACAATAGGAGTAAATAAAGACCCCATGTGTTTTAATCTGCATTTTCTGTTTACACTTCCTGTCTCTTAATGTAAAAATCTAATGTAGATTAAAACACATGGGGTCTTTATTTACTACTATCATGCCGGGGTAGGGAGACTATCGGCACCATGAGTGAGAGGGGTGCCCGGAAAAGGAGAAAACGATGTCAAACATACGACTCTCGACACTCAGAAATCGCGTCGAATCGGTCAATCAAACAGTCCGCCGCGAGTTCCCACAGGCCGCAATGTTCGCTAGCTTCTCGTTCGTTGCGTTGGCGAGTATCGGCGAGCGTGCGACGAGTACGCGCAAGCGACGGATGTCGCTAGTCTCGCTGCTGGCGATGGGATTCATGGTCGGTCCAGCAGTGGGACAGGGCGCAAGCATCGGTTGTCAAGATGGCCCGCTCGCATTCATTTCCGATCTCTACGACATAATATCAATGAGTGCCGGCATGATTATCGGAGCGATGATAATTGTCGCCGCGCTCTGCAAAATGGCTCCGATGCGCGGTACAAATACCATCGGGAATGCCCTCATCGGTAGTGTCGTTGTCGGTATAGCATTCCTGATTCTCGGGCCAGCGGTCGTGGATATAGCAGCGAAAAGTTCGCCCGTGAATATGAACGTGCAATGCTAGAGTAACAGTAACTGATATTCTTCATAATGGCATCACACGAAGACGGTCATTCAGTTGATGTTCGGCGTCTCGTTGTTCTTGTCCTCGTCAGTCTCTTTCTGGTTAGCACGGTCGGCGGTGTCATTGGTAGCAGTGGTATCGTCGCCGCGCAGTGGGGCGCTGGTGGTGGCGGTGGGGACCAATCAACGAGCACGCCAACTGGAAACGATCAATCAAAAAAGTCGAGTAATCCGGTAAAGACGACTATCAAAGAGTTCAAACAAAAAAATCTCGGCTACAAAAAACTCAGCAAGGGGGAGAAAAAGACGTTCAAACATCTACTCCATAAAATACAGAAAACTGATACAGAGCAAGGGAAACTTGCGGTGATGAATCAAATTGCGAGAAAAATCAGTTGGCCCAAAGAAAACGCTCGACAGAGGAGAAAAGTCATAAGGAAATATACAAAAATCGGCACAGACCCCAAAAAAGTCGCAGATAATCCGGTAAAGACAACTATCGAGAAATTCAAGCAAAAAGGTCTCGGATTTAAAAAATTCAGCAAGAAGAAGTTTAAGAAACAACTCAAAAAATTAGACAAGACTGCGGTACGTGACCCGGATAGTATCACGATGAAGCAACAGCGCATTTTATCTGATATAATCCAATTATTTCCTAATGATGGAAAGGCTGGTAAAAGACTCAAAATTGTGAAGAAGACGTTTGGGATAGGGATGGATTTCAAGGGCACATCCCCATCAGCCGGACCTCATTTTGATTTTGATTTCAACATTTTCGGTCTGGTACAGCAGAAACTGAAAGCGATAGGTGACTCGCTTATGAACGGTGCTGGAGATATACTGGCGGATGTCTATAAGTCGGCGTTTTCTACCCCTGTGCCGAAGAATACGGGTTGGCATGGTATTTTCGGCACGCCGACCAACCAACCATTCTCGAATCTCTATCAAAATATGTTGATTGAAAAGCTTTATCCATTGACTAATTTGCTGTTGGGAATCGGGATACTCATCATGGGTCTCTCGTTGATGGTCAATCCGCTAATTTCGCGTTTCCGAGCGTTGAACCTGATGATTAAGTTTGCGACGTTTATCCTCTTGTATGGATTCTCGTGGGTAGCGGTCACGCTCATGCACGGTGCTGTCAACGACATTACGATGTGGCTTGCTCCATCGGCAAAAGCAGTGGGAGGTCTCGTAACGAATGTCGGGAAAATGAGTGGAATAGCCATTGGAGCCTACTTTGTTGGTTCGAGTGGAATAATGGCAACGGCGTTCGGTCTGGCTATGGAACTCGGGATGCGGCAAGTGCTACTGAAATATTTCTTCCCGTATGTTTTCGCGCCGCTTATTCTCATTCTCTACGTGTCACCGTGGCGGCGTCTTCGGATGGCTGCGAGTACCGCACTTTGGCAGTACGTCAATATATTAATTATGGTGATACCGATGGCAGTCTTCCTCAAAGCCGCCACTCTGGTTAAATTCGGCAATAGTCTCGGCGATTCGCTCCATGCGATGATAGTTCTGTGCGCGCTGTTCGTCGCTGCTCTGTCTATGCCCATCCTCACGACGTGGTTCTTTTTCAAAGTACCCGGTCAGGCCGCAGCAGGTGTGAAATCGGCGGGTAAGAGCGCTATGAAGCGTGGCGGTAGTCGTGTTGGCGGCGCGGCGAAAAGTGGCGGTAGTCGTGTTGGCGGGGCAGTGAAGGATAGGATGGGATGGGGCGGTGACAGCGGTTCGGCGATGGAAGAACCGAACCCGAGCGACCGCGCCGAGGAGCAAGTCGAAGCGAGCGTTGAGACGGACACGGGCTTGTCGGATTCCGGGTCGCTCGCTAGCTCGTCTGTCGAGAGTATGCCAGCAGACGGCTACACGACGGCGGGGGTAGTCCGTGAATTGGACGAGGAGCAAAACAGTGACACAAGCCCGATGAATCACGAGGAAATGGTCGAATCGTACTACGAAGAACCGTCTCACCAGACCACTCTGGACCACCAACTCGCTGATTAACAGCCATGAAACAAAACCCAAAACAACTTATCAACGACGTTCACGAGCGCGTTGCGAACGCTAGCCATGACCAGAAGGTACTGTCAGGCTACACGGAAGACCCGACATTCTGGGGAGTTGATCTGAAATGGCTGTTTGTGTTGCTGCTACCGGCGATGTTGGTATTTCGGGGAACGTCGGAGTTTCTGACTGGCACTGACCAACTGTTCGGCTATGGAGCGGCCATCGTCCTCGCGGCGATTGGTCTCGTTATTGCGGCTGCTGCACCAGAGAATATCCGCGATTACGTCGAGGCAGTGGTATCCAAACACGCTCATCAACAAGAGATGATTCACGATTCAGACCCGGACGAAAGCCAACTTGAACAGCCGAAGAACGATTCACTGCTTGGTCGGTTCGCGCGGTCGCCGCTCGTGAAGGATTGGCCGATAATCGGTGCCGGTGACTACGAACCGACGCAAGCGCTCATCCCGCACAAGAACCCAGTCCGGGGGAAGCACGCGATTGTTCGAGATGATGGTTGGGTCATCGTGGGGATTCGCTTGCGCTCGATACCGCTTCGATTGGAGTCATCGAATGTGAGAGAGCGGG
>DASSKS010000121.1:0-15358 GCA_035690245.1 Halococcus sp.
GGCGACGAACTCACAGTCGAAATCGTCGATACAGGAGCTGAAGGCGATGGAATTGCGAAAATCGAGGAGTACACTGTATTCGTTTCTGACAGTGAAGCGGATGAGCAGGTTCGAATTCGCATCATGGACGTGAAACCTCGATTTGGATTCGCCGAACGAATCGAGTAACGAAAGCGAATAACTCCCGCTCACTCGCGCTGCGCGCTCGTTCGCGGTACAACTGTTTTCCTGCTCCGCTACCACACCGCGCCACACACCTCCCCAACCGATTCCTTCGCTCACTCCGTTCGCTCAGTCATCCCTCGCACGCCGATTCGCGCTCGGTGTTCACTCCGTTCACACACGAGCGCAAGCGCGCGCCACCGCACACGATGACGGATTTCTGCCCGACATAGCGTTCACCCCTGCATCGGGACGAACCGCACGCCGCCGTGTCGTTCGCGGTCGAGTCCGCCATCGGCCCTCCGCGTCGCGCGCACGAGCGTCTGTCGGTGCGTTCCAATGGGCGCGACGATTCGTCCGCCGGGGCGCACCTGCTCTGTGATGGCGTCTGGAATCTCGCGCGCCGCACAGGTGAGATAGGCGGCGTCGTAGGGAGCGTGGTCGGGCCAGCCTTCGTGGCCGTTGCCGGCGCGAACCTCGACAGCGTAGCTCAACCGCGAGAGACGCTCGCGCGCGGTTTCGGCGAGCGGTTCGTGATATTCGACGCTTTTGACTTCTCCTGTGATTTCTGCGGTGACGGCGGCGTGATAGCCACACCCAGTGCCGATTTCGAGAACCGAGTCGCCAGATTCGAGCGCGAGAAGGTCGGTCATGATGGCTACCATATGCGGCGCGCTGATGGTCTGGCCCTCGCCGATGGGCAACGGGCGGTCGTCGTAGGCGTTTTTTTGTTTTCCGTCGGGCACGAACTTGTGGCGCGGAACCGAGAGCAGCACCGCTCGTGTGGAGTCGCGCTCGATACGGCCACGGCTATCGAGCTGGGAAACCAACCGCTCGCGGGCGGCCTCGTAGTCGCTCATCTCACCACACGGACCACGCCGAAGACGTTTCGTCGTCTGCATACACACGATTTACGTCCTTTGCGAACGCCATGTCGCCCTCGTGGTCGAGTTTTTCGAAGCCGTAGCCCTCCGCATCGGGGCGGAGGTGAATCCCCTTGATGGTGAACTCCTCATCGGCGAGTTCGTCGCGTTTGCCGACGGTGAACTCGTAATCTCCCGGCACTCTGAGCGTCACACTGCGGGTTTCGTCGCCTCCGCCGCTCGGATTGAGGGTGACATCTACGCCGACGTTGCCGACGACGCGCGTCCAGATGGTCGTGATTTCTTCGACGGAAGCCGAGTCGGCACGCCCATCCCCGACTTCGAGGCTCGTGATTCTAACTGTGAGAAGGGCCTCGGGCGTGTCGAGGACGAACTCCTCGCCGACCGCGAGCGTTTCGTCCGTTGGGATGTCGGTGGTGGTCGAAAACGACTCGCCCTCTTGAGAAACGATGACGTCACACTCTCTGGTTTTCTGTGCTTCGAGTCGTGTCTTGTGGACGTGGCCACACTCGCTACATCGGACGGTCGCCTGTCCGCCGGATTTCAACACCTCGTGGACGACTTCGGTATCGGGCGCGCAGGCCGGACAGGTGGTTCCAACGCGCTCTGTGGATGTGCTCATATCCACGTTACTTCGTGAATAGATAAAAACGTCCGGTGTGACGGGTGTTTATTCCGACTTCAATCCTCAGCCAGCTCCTGCTCTTGACTGTCAGTGACAGTTTCTCTGTTCTCATCGGCGGCTTTGGACTCGGATTCGGCTGCAATAGTGGGATAATCAGCGACGAGGCGCGGATGCCAGCGTTCGATCATCGCAACGTATTCGTCGATGAATTCGAGAACGGTTTCGTCTTCGAGGAGACGTTCAGCGATTTCTTCGGGTGTGATTTTGTCCCAATCCATATCGGCTGTGAGGTGGCTGATGTCTGTTCTCTTCACTACAGCTCCCCAAGTCCTTTTTTCTCCGTTGTACTCGAACCCATCAGCGAGATCGTTTCGGTAGGTGGAGACGATTTCCTTAGCAGTATCATCCTTCGGACTCAGTCGTAGCATCAGTTTCCCACTCTCTGGTATTACTTTGAAGTCGTAGAAAAATTCCGAGGGATGGTCGGAATGAAGTGACCGAACATTCAGTTCGTTTGACTCATCGAACGGTCTACGGAGGAGGTCGCTTCGTTGTTCGAGTTTACTGTCAGCTAGCGTATCGCGTATCGAATCGAACACACGGTCGAACACCTCTCGATAGAGTGGATGACGACGTTTCTTTTTGAGAGTTACCTTCGAACTGCTGCTCGTCTTGACGACCGACTTTGGCAACAAAACCGGCTGAGTTAGAAGAATTTGTTCGTCACCTTCGACAAACACATCGTACTCGACGCAGGTGATGTCATGGCCCTTCTGTTGGAGGTATTCAACGATATTCAGCGTGTGGTCCGAGAACCGACCGGCGATCAGAATAATGCGCTGGCCTGTGTTGAATACAGATTCTGAGAGCGGTTCGTCAAGGTCGAAATAGTCGGCGTGTGCGTCGCGCAACGACCCAGTACGACCTGTATATTGTCGAAATCGGCGTTCAAATGATTTGTACGGCTGTTTCAGTGCGTAGTGATTCGCAGCGTATCCGAGTGCTTGAGCCACCATCGTCCGTGGTGAGCGGTCGTGTTTGAGTTCGATAGTGACCGTATTTCCATTCGCATCGAAGCCCACGATGTCGTATTTCTTTCCGTCGTCAGTAATTCCTTGCCGATGGGCGTAGAATACATCAATCCCTCCAATAGTCATACCGGGAACTACTGATAGCTGCTCTTCAAGTTCCCACTCGCTAGATAGTGTCGTCGGTTCAAATCGGATGAGTTCGTCGTCTGCCATACGATGTAAATCCATATCAACGCAAGAATAGCAAATATCGTAAATTTTTCGGTGTATGATGGGACACAGAAATGAGATATTCGATTTAGGCCTTTGGTAGTGTTATTTCCTCGCCGTCCGCATACACCGTCGGTTCGCGCAAAATACCATCGAGATGCAGCGGCGCTTCGGTGTCGCCGCCGATGCCGTGGTCGTCGCCGATGGCGATATGCACTGTGCCAGCGGCCTTCTCGTCCAGCAGAACTGACCCGACCAACTCCGTGACGGCGACGTTGGTTCCGATGCCGAGTTCGGCGAGGTTGTAGGCGTCCCGACCCACTTCTTCTGCGCCGCGTTCGACCTGCTCGCGGATTTGTTCGTCTTCGATATCGGTCACGTAACCGTCCTCGACAGTGAACTCCAGTTCCCTCTCAAGCAGGCCGTGGGGCATCATCGTGCCATCGACGACGTAGGTTCCGTCTGCGCTTTCCGGGCTGATGAACACCTCTCCGGCGGGCAGATTCGACATCATGCCCGGTTCGTGGACGATGCCCGTATCGGTGAGCCACTCGCGTCCGCCCGGTTCGAACGTGATGTCGGTTCCTGCTGGGGAAGTCACGCGGATTTCCGAGGCTCCGGTGACTGCATCGAGGACCTCCTCACAGTGGCGTTCGATTTCCCGATAATCGGTGTTCAACCCAGTCCTGAATATCTCCTCGGTGATGCCGGGGAGGGTAGCGACGCGCGCACCGGCATCGTTCGCCCGCGAGCGCGCGCGTGTGTGACTCAGGCTTTTGGTGGTCGGGCAGAACACGACATCGCTTCCGCGCATGGCGGCGGCCACCGGCGAAGGCGGTTCGGTGCCGTGTTGGTCGCCCGGTGGGTAACACAGTAATACGGTGTCGTCGGTCACTGCTCCTGCCGCCTCGTACAGCGCTTCGCCAATAGCGAGGCGGTCGTCGTCGGTGACAATAGTACAAGATTCGTTCGGTGAGAGTGAAAGACACTGATTGACCGCCGTCTCGGCGGCGCGTTCGAGCGTCGCGTCCGTCCTCTGACTCATAATTCAACGAATCGGCCCGTGTGCGTCAGGCTTTCGGCTGGCGCTCGAAACGATTATGTCCGTCGCTCGAAAGTCATAGGTATGCTTGACGTTGGCGTCAACGGCTACGGCACGATTGGAAAGCGCGTTGCGGATGCGGTTCGCGCCCAACCGGATATGGAAGTCGTGGGAGTGGCGAAAACCCGCCCGAATTTCGAGGCCGAACGCGCTATCGAAAAGGGCTATCCGCTGTATGCGGCAGTCGAAGAACGCGCCGGGAAGTTCGAAGAATCGGGCATCGAACTCGCTGGGATGGTCGAAGAACTCATCGAGAAATGCGATGTAGTGGTCGATGCCACCCCCTCGGGAATTGGCGCGGAGAACAAATCGCTATACGAAAAATACGACACGCCCGCGCTGTATCAGGGCGGCGAGGACGAAGCACTGGTGGAGACGAGTTTCAATGCACGCGCAAACTTCCAAGACGCGAGCGGAGCAGACCACGTCCGCGTGGTTTCGTGTAACACCACGGGACTGTCGCGGTTGGTCGCGCCGCTCGAAGAAGAATACGGCATCGAGAAGGTGCGCGCGACGCTCGTCCGGCGCGCGGGCGACCCCGCCCAGAGTTCTCGCGGACCCGTCAACGACATCCTGCCGGACCCCATCTCCTTACCGTCCCACCACGGTCCTGACGTTCAAACCATCTTTCCCGACCTCGCCATCGACACCTTGGGGCTGAAAGTCCCGGCAACGCTGATGCACACCCACAGCGTCAACGTCTCGCTCGAATCCGACGCCACCGCAGCGGAGGTACGGGGATTGCTCGAAGACGAATCCCGGCTGTTCGTCATTCCCGAAGGGCTGGGCATCGACGGCACAGGGAAATTAAAGGAGTTCGCGCTCGACGCTGGCCGCCCACGCGGGGATTTCTGGGAGAACTGCATCTGGGGTGAGTCCATCACGGTGGAAGGAAACGACCTGTATCTGTTTCAGGCAATCCATCAAGAATCGGATGTCGTGCCCGAGAATGTCGATGCCATCCGCGCGGTGATGGGAGCCACAGACGCCACAGAAAGCATGGAGACGACCGACGAAGCGCTCGGCATGGGGTTTTGACGAGAACGTTTTTGTCCGTCCGCGCCTAGGTATTCCCATGCAACCGGGAGACCGTGACGACCGCGACCCCTTCGAAGATATCTTCAACGAAATCGAACGGATGATGAACGGCATGATGGGCGGCAACGTCGATATCCACACCGATACCGTTGGCGGAACCGGGAGCGACGCCCACATCGACATCCACGAGGACGGCGACACCGTGCGCGTGATTGCAGACTTACCGGCCATCGAAAAAGACGCCATCGACCTCACCTGTGATGGCCGCCGTCTCACAATCTCTGCCGCTGGCGACCGCCACGAGTTCACAGAACGGGTGGACCTGCCCACCCGCGTCAACGAACGCAGCGCGAACGCGACCTTCAACAACGGAATTCTCGAAGTTGTCTTCGAGCGAAACGACGCTTCTGCCGATATCGATCTCTAATACCCACCTTTTGCTGCATTCACTCGCTCGCTAGCGCTCACTCGTTCACTGGCAAAATCTGGGCCAAAAGCCTCCTCCCTCCTTGCGGTCGGTCGTCGGCCCGCTCACTCACTCCGCTCGTTCGCGGTACAACCACTATGATTTCCGCAACCGCACCGACCGCTGAAGCCCTCGGCGCGCGCTCACTTCGTTCACCCGCGCGCCTTCGCCCTTCATCCGCCAGGACCGCCCCGCCACCGCACGCCGCCCGCACCGCAGCTATGCCCGCGATTCGATGAGTGCTGCGAGGTCGTCGTAAAATCCGGGTTCGTACTTCGTCTCCTCGTCAATAGTTGGGCGGGCGTTTGTTTCAGAAACCACTGCTCTGTCGTCGTTGACGAGCAAATCGACGCCCAGCCACGGAATATCGAGGATTTCGGCGGTGCGTTCGGCGAGATTTCGGAGGTCCGTCGGAAGCTCGATACCGCGCGCCTCGGCCCCGCGGTGGACGTTGTGCTTCCACCGCCCCACAGCGCGCGCGGGGTCGGGAAGGCGACGCTCGACCGCGCCTGCATATTCGCCCTCGATACACATCGCACGGAAATCACACGCCTCGGGGACGAATTCCTGCACCAAAAACGAGCGGTCGTCGGTCGCCTTGTAATCGTGAAGGAGGGAGAGATAATCGGTGACGCCGAGAAACGAATCGAGGTCTGTGACTTTCACGACACCCGTCCCGCGCGTGGTCGAGTTCGGCTTGACGACTACCGGCGGGTCGAACTGCGAGAAAACGTCTTCCAGTTCGGTTTCATCGACGGGATTCGAAATCAGCACCGTCTTCGGGACGGGAACGCCAGCGCGCGCGAGTGCTGCGATGACGCCGGCTTTGTTCCGAGAGGTGAGGATTGCCTCGCGGTCGTTGACCCACGGCACAGCCAAAAGCGCGTCGGCGACGCCGCCCTCCATGATTCGTGATGGATAGACGAAACCTACATCGAACCCACAGAACTCCGTAGGCGAATCGGTGAGCGCTAGTGTCCGCTCGTCGGTGGCCACATAGCGGGCATCGATGCCACCTTCGGCCAACGGCTCGGCCATCCGCGCAAACGTCTCCTCCTGTGTGGCGACCACCAACCTGAGCATACGGAGTCTCGGAGGAGTAGCGGAAAAAAGCGTTCGACAGGCCGGTTGATTACACGACGAGCAGTTCTTCGCCGCGCTCGACCTCGATAGTGCAGGGCGAACCGATCTTGTTGTACGCCCGCCGGAGTGCTTCCTTTGCTACGTCGGCGTCATCGACCTCACACCAGATGGTGAAGATGCGCTCGCCGGCACCGACTCGTGCAGCCGTTCCGACTGGTTTGCCGAACGCTTGGCGCATTCCGTCCGAAACGCGGTCTGCGCCCGCGCCCGTGGCCTGTTTGTTCTCCCTGAGCACATGATGAGGGAACTTCCTGAGAATCATCTTGTAGTTGCCCTCGCCGAGGCTCTTGAGCAAGTGGCGATTCGCGGACAGTCGGGAAGACTCCATCGCACCGTGGCGAATCTGAATCTCCTCCTCAACTGAAAGACTGACCTGTACGGGAAAATCCTCGGGGTCTGCGCGAACGTCACCCATCTTGTGCTGGGCGATTTTCGAACCGGGAATCCCCGTAATGTACTCCTTTCGGGTGTATGCGGGTTTCGATATCTCCCGGTACATCGAGGCGGGTTTGTCGGCCATAGTGGGTGAAATGAGGCAGAGAGCGCGAATAAAGCCTTCGAAGCCCTGCGCCGACGGGGCTTTGTCGTCGGAGTCCCTTGTTCGAGTGTGAACCAACTCATCGACGGCGAGTGGGTGACTGATGCCTACGAGAGCACGAACGACGAGGGCGAGTTCGACAGACAGGAGACGAGCTTCAGGGAGTGGATAGAGCCGGATTCAAACGCCGACTTTCCCGCAGAACCGGACCGGTATCACCTCTACGTCTCGTATGCCTGCCCGTGGGCACACCGAACGCTCATCACGCGCGCGTTGCGCGGACTCGAAGACGTGATTTCGGTGGACGTGATCGACCCCTTCCGCGAAGACGACGGCTGGCAGTTCACGCCAGAACGCGAGGGCGCAACGCCGGATACCGTAAACGGATTCGATTATCTACGGGAGGCATATGTTGAGGCTAACTCGAATTTCACCGGTCGAGTGACCGTTCCCGTGCTTTGGGATAAGAAGAAAGAAACCATCGTCAACAACGAGTCAGAAGAAGTGATGCGAATGCTCGACACTGCCTTCGAAGAATATGCGAACGATGCGACGCTCTATCCAGAAGGTTATCGAGACGAAATCGACGAGACCATCGACGCCATCTACGAGCCGATAAACAACGGCGTCTATCGCGCGGGCTTTGCGGGCACGCAGGACGCCTACGAGGACGCGGTATCGAACCTCTTCGATGCGCTCGACGGCTGGGAGGAAGTTCTCGGGGACCAGCGGTATCTCTGTGGTGATGTATTGACGGAGGCCGATGTCTGTATGTTCACGACGCTGATTCGATTCGACGACGTATATCACACGCACTTCAAGTGTAATGTGCGGAAGATTTCCGAGTATCCGAACCTCTGGAACTACCTGAAGGAACTCTACCAGCTTCCGGGTGTGGCCGAAACGGTGAACATGGACCACATCACCGAGCACTACTACCGAACCCACACCGACCTGAACCCGAAGCGAATCGTCGCGGTCGGGCCGAATCACGATTTCTCTGAACCGCACGACCGCGACCGACTGGCTGGTGGGCCACCAGAGGAACTGCTTGCGGAGGCGGCAGCCGGAGACTGAGCGGTCACGGGTGATTTAATATATCCGGGCCGAATTGTAGCAGAATAGAATGGACGAGAGCGCGGTGAAGGAGTACGTCGACCAGTCTCGCTCGATTCTCGAAGCTTCGCCGCAAATGAGCGAGGAAAACACGAAGGTCAGATTGATTCAGCCGTTTATCGAATTACTTGGCTGGAATATCTATTCGACGGAGGTCGAACTCGAATATCCGGTTCGAATCGCAACTCGACAAACAAAAGTCGATTATGCCCTTCTCGTCGGCGACACTCCAGTTGTCTTTATCGAGGCGAAACCGTCTGGTTCCGACCTTTCGGATGACAGCGTTGGCCAGCTACGGAGTTATCTGAGACAGGAACTCGATGTCGATTGGGGAATCGTCACCAACGGAAAATCATTCGAGGTTCTGAGTAAAAGCGGGAACAGTGGAAGTCGTGAAGAAGTTTCAATCGCAAAGTTCGACATAGATGACTTGGAAGAGAACCCTGAACTACTCGAAATACTTTCGAAAGAAGCCATTGAATCCGGGAAATCGGATGAAATTGCCGAGCAAATAGCGCGAACGAATCAAGCGGTCCAACACCTCCGTGAAAATGGCGATCAGGTGGCACGACAACTCACAGATGTGTTAGAAAGCGAGATTTCAGATGGGACGCCGATAGACCTCGAAGAACAGTCAGCAAACTTTGTCGATGAACTCATTTCAGCCCTTCAGGAACGACGGCGTTTTATCGGGGATTCCTCGTCTTCCACATCGAAATCCGTGTCTGCGACCGATACTGGGGATTCTGGGACAGAGCACGGAGGATTACAACTAAAGCGGAATTCGGTTACGGGAACCATCGCCCGGTCGGATATTCAGGGCAATTCCGAGTCGGCGGTTGCGGTCTTTCCAGCACACGAGGCCAGTTTGGCGTTTTTGAAGGAGAACAATGGGTGGGGATTCGTCAGAGTCGGTCGAGATTTCGAGTGCGTCGCCATGTATGTAGTCGGGGATTCGAGTGAAGTGAGCTATTTCGCCACAGTTGAGAAGATTGTTGAGCCAGAAGACGTGGAGTTCGTCCGACCACTTCGTTCGTACAGAGACGATGCCAAGATAGCTGAGGGAAAGAAGTTCATCAAGTTCGAACCGAACAGTCTGTACGAACTCGAAAACCCGATTCCATACGAGACGAAGTCCCCGCAGTCGCGTCGATATACCACTCTTGATGAATTTCGCAAGGCAACTACCACCGACGATATTCTTTAATCACAGTCTGTTCGAGAAAATCACAGAAATGCCGCTTCCCGGATTTGAACCGGAGCAAGACGGTCTTGCTCGCTTCGCTCGCAAACTACGACTTGCAGGGTTCAAACCGGTCGGATGCAGATTTCCCGCTCACCGACTCGGTCGCTACGCTCCCCATTTGTTCGCGGAGAAATCATGCCGCCTCCCGGATTTGAACCGGGGACAGCTCGATCTTCAGTCGAGTGCTCTCCCAGTCTGAGCTAAGGCGGCCCAGTCGAAGAAATGCCGACCGACGAAAAAAGGATTTCGAAAGCCCATTCAGTGGACGAACAGGTCGGCGACATCGAACTCGGTTCCACACTCGGTACAGACGTAACCGAGTCCATCGTCAGTCGTCACGTGGCCGCCACATTCGGGCCACGTCGAGCCGGATAGCATCGGTTTTCACTTGGAGATACCGGGTAAAGACTTTTCCCGTTCGCCGAACGTGGTCCCCTCGTACAGACTTGCTTCACGCCTTTCAAACGACAGCAAAAGATGGATGGGCTCGGGCGGATTCGAACCACGCGAAGACGGTCCGGCTCGCTCCGCTCGCCGGCTGCGACTTCTCTGCTTCGAATCGCCCTCTCATCACGGATTTAGCCGCTCACGTTCGTTCGCGGCAAAAATCAGTGGGCTCGGGCGGATTCGAACCACCGACCTCGGCCTTGTAAAGGCCGCGTCATAACCACCTAGACCACGAGCCCCAGTGGAGAAACCGCCGCGTGCGAAATAACCCTTTCTTTGCGGAACGCTTAGGCCCATCCCATCCCTTGTATCGGTATGTCGCTCCAGCGCGTCCTGAACGTCTTATTTGCGCTGGCAGTGGTCGCGCTGATTCTCACGACCGCCGTCGTCGCCGGTGTCGTCTCACCCGCAGCGTTCATGGGAACGCCACAGTCCTACGAGCACGCGGAAGTGACAATCACCAATGACTGTGGTCGAGTCCTCGGCACCGTCGATGTCCGCATCGCAGACACCTACCAAAAGAAGGTCGTTGGGCTGTCGGCCACCGAATCCCTTTCTACTGGCTCCGGGATGTTGTTCACTTACGATGAAGCATCGAAACACACCTACGTGATGCGGAAGATGGACTACCCGCTCGATATCGTCTTCATCGGTGCTGACGGACGAATCAATTCCATCCAGAGCGCACCGGCACCGGCCCCCGACGAAAATGGCGAAAACATCCGACGCACGGGCCATGGAAAGTACGTCCTCGAAGTCCCGCGCGGGTGGATGCAGAGCAATGAAATCCACGCCGGCGACCACATCCACATCAACCGCTCTGGATGATAACACATCACCGGCAGCGTCGAACACTCCCGGGTTGTGTGGTGATTTCACACGGTTGGGAAGTCTTTTAGGCGCGTGCCCATTTCAGTATGTCAATGGGTATTTCTCTTGAGGACGACGACCCCTTTGAGGAACAACGGGAGAACACGGACAACGCTATGCGCCGACTCTTCTTCAGATATGGCGGCGAGAATCGCTTCGCGGCGGTCGTCGGTATCGTTGCGAGCGTGGTTGCACGGGTGTTGGACCTCATGCCGTTCATCTTGCTGGGGTACGCAATCGACACGGTTCTCCGGGGGACGAAACCGTTCTTTCCGCGTCTCCCGGCTGCGTGGGTTCCACAGGGCAACGTGGACCGACTCTTGTTCTTTGGTGCATTGATAGCTGGTTCCTTTCTTTTCGGTGCGGCGTTTCACTGGGCGCGAAACTGGGGCTGGAACGCCTTCTCACAGAACGTCCAACACTCCGTTCGTACCGACACCTACGACAAGATGCAACGGTTGAATATGGATTTCTTCGCCGACAAACAAACTGGTGAAATGATGTCGATTCTCTCGAACGATGTCAACAGACTCGAACAATTTCTGAATCAGGGGATGAACTCCGCGCTCAGAATCCTCGCGGTCGTGGTCGCCGTTGCGGTGTGGATGCTGTACACGAACTGGCAGCTCGCGCTCGTCACGCTCAGCACCGTCCCGCTGATTGCCGCCTTCACCTACAAGTTCGTCCAAATCATCCAGCCCAAATACGCCGATGTACGCTCGTCGGTCGGGAGGTTGAACTCCCGGCTCGAAAACAACTTGGGCGGGATTCAGGTCATCAAGTCCTCGAACACTGAAGGGTACGAATCCGGTCGGGTCGATGACGTGTCGAGGGGGTATTTCGACGCCAACTGGGACGCCATCGAAACCAGAATCGTCTTCTTCCCGGCACTCAGAATTCTCGCCGGCATCGGCTTCGTGCTCACCTTTGCGGTCGGGGCGGTCTGGGCGGTCACCGGTGCGCCGCTTTTCTTCTCCGGCAGCCTCACTGTCGGTGAGTTCATCACGTTCATCTTTCTGAGCCAGCAGTTCATCTGGCCGATGGCTCAGTTCGGCCAAATCATCAATATGTACCAGCGCGCACGGGCCTCCGCAGAGCGCATCTTCGGGCTGATGGACGAACCAAGCCGACTCGCCCAAGACCCGAACGCGGACGAACTCGCCGTTTCTTCGGGACGTGTCGAGTACGACGACGTAACGTTTGGCTACGAGGACAAACGCGGCGAGAGCGGTTCAACAGTCGAAAACATCTCCTTCGACGTTCCGGGCGGTGACACGGTGGCGCTCGTCGGACCCACGGGGGCAGGGAAATCCACCGTGTTAAAACTCCTCTTGCGGATGTACGACGTTGACGGCGGCGAAATCCGTATCGACGGACAGAACATCAGCGGTGTGACGCTATCGAGCCTGCGCCAGTCGATTGGCTACGTGAGTCAGGACTCGTATCTGTTCTACGGCACGATAAAGGAAAACATCGCCTATGGCAGCTTCGATGCGAGCGACGAGGAAATCGTCGAGGCAGCCAAAGCCGCAGAGGCTCATAAGTTCATCCAGAACCTGCCCGAAGGCTACGACACGATGGCAGGAGAACGCGGCGTCAAACTCTCGGGAGGGCAGCGCCAGCGCATCACCATCGCGCGCGCAATCCTCAAAGACCCAGAAATCCTCATACTGGACGAGGCGACCTCTGATGTGGACACCGAAACCGAGATGTTGATTCAGCGCAGCCTCGACCGACTCACCGCAGACCGCACCACCTTCTCGATTGCCCACCGGCTTTCGACCATCAAGGACGCGGACGGCATCGTCGTCTTGGAGGACGGACGGGTTCGTGAGCGCGGCACGCACGACGAACTCATCGCTGAAGAGGGGCTGTATGCGAACCTCTGGGCGGTCCAAGCCGGCGAAATCGACGAACTCCCAGAGGAGTTCATCGAGCGCGCAACCCGCCGACAGGCCCGAACCGAGGTTGGGGCCGAAACGGACTAAAGCGACTCGTCTTCTTCTTCGACCGTCTGGCCGGGTGCGCCCTCGTCCTGGCTCTCCTCGCCGATTGCCGGCGGGTCGCGGTCGGAGTAGTTCTTCCGACCGATTGCTTCGTCGCCGACCATGTTCAGAATCATCGTTTCGAGTTCGTCTCTGTCCTGATAGGTCTGGTCTTCGTCCTGAAGCGGTTCTAAAACTTCTGCGAGAGTCGAGGTACCGTTCGGGAGTTCGAGTTCTGCGTCGCCGTGCTGTTCGATGAGGTCAGCGTGGTCTATGGGATACTCAAGTGAGTCCATCGTTTCCCCGAACTCACCGAACTCGATTCCCTGTTGTCGGGTATCGTTTTGGTCTGCCATAGTACAAAACGATGCAGAGCGCACCCAAATCGTTTATGCCTGCTTAAGCCGCTCGCCGTATTCACCCGGATATGCACCTCGCCGAGGCGACGTGGACCGATGCCGACAGTATCGAAACGGACCTCGCGCTCGTTCCCGTCGGGAGCACCGAACAACACGGCCCGCACGCGCCATTGGGGACCGATACCCTCACCGCGCGGACGATTGCGACAGCGGGTGCTGACGCCTACGAAGAAGCCACCGACCACGAGGTGGTCGTCGCGCCCGCAATACCAGTCGCCGTTGCAGAAGAACACCGCCAATTTTCGGGCACGCTCTGGATTTCTCCAGACACCTTCAGAAGCTACGTCCGCGAGATCGTTTCGAGTCTCGCCTCACACGGCTGGACTAAAACTGTTCTCGTCAACGGCCACGGGGGAAACGTCGGCGCGCTCAGGGAAGTCGCCGCTGCGATTACGCGCCACGACGATGCGTATGCAGTCCCGTTTACGTGGTTCGAGGCCACCGCGAGCATGGGAGAGATGGGCCACGGTGGGCCGCTCGAAACCACCCTGCTCAGAGCCATCGAACCGGACCTCGTCCGCGAGGAGCGCATCGAAGAAGCGCGAGCGGGCGCGAGCGAGCGCTGGGGCGAGTGGGTTTCGAAAACGAATATCGCGTTCGATTCTGTGGAGTTCACCGACAACGGCGTGGTCGGCGACCCGAGCGAGGGCGACGCAGAACGCGGCGAGGAACTACTGGAGCGGGCAACGACGGCACTCGTGGCGCTGCTCGAAGCCATCGAGAAACGAGCGTGAACCGACCAGTATCGTTAGTCGGCGGCTTCTTCGGTTTCGGCGGCTTCGGTGTCCGTTTCACTCGCTTCTGCGGTCTCGTGGGCGTCATCGAGCGCGCCCCGAAGCTCTGGGACTGTGCTGGCGAGGGCGCTCGCGTGTTCGTGGGCCGCCTCGACATCGCCCATCACAGCGTCGAGTGCTTCTATCTGCGCTGCTAAATCCTCTGGGTCATCGAAGGCGTCGGCGCGCTCGCCTATCGTGTACCACTTCTTCGCATCCCGGAGGTGTTCGGCCGCGTCGCCGGGGTCGAGCGCTTGACCGAGGGAGTTCAGGACACCGAGGGTGTTGTCGGCCTCGACGGTCCAGATTTCGTCTGACTCCGGGAGCGCCTCGCACGCCGCATCGAGGTGGGTTTCGACATCGGTGCGGATGTCCGCTGCGGCTTCGTCGAAAAGGTCGTCGTCCTCGAACGTCGATTGACTCATGAGTGTGATTAGTCCGCATGGGGTTTAAACCCGCGCCCGAAAGTGAAAGTGAAAATCAGCTCGATAGTCGCTCTCACAACCGTTCACTGTGTCTCAACCGACTCGATACGCATCAACGGATAGCCGTCTTTGAGTTCCATCCGTGCCGTGACTGTACAGTTTTCGTAGTCGATGACGATTTCCACATCCATGAACCGGCCAGTGAGTTCGGTATAACCGTGATTTGTGGCCTTTGCGAGTTCCTCGGTCGCCATGTCGACAGAAACCGACTCACAGTGGGGTTGGTTCTCGATGGCCTCCTCGATAGCGCGTGCTAAACCCTCCGCGCTCTCGGGAGTGACGGGTGTGCCAACGAACTGGTGATACAGCGCGCCGAATTTGATGCCAGCTTCGAAACACGCGATTTCTGTATCAGTCGGGTCCGGCTCCGATTCTGTCATCGAGTCCGTTTCGAGATGGTCGAACAAATACACTGGCAATCGGGTATGTATGCCATGTATACCGACCGTCTCGCGGAATTCTCGCGCGAACGCCGGTTCGGCGAAAGCACATCACTCTCAAAGGAGAACCGCAGACCACACGCCTCAGCGTTTCCCTTGCTACGAGATAGCTTCGCTGTCTCGCTGAGTTACCGAAATCTACACTAAAAACTGCCGCTCACCTTTTGCTTCGGTCGCAACCCGGTTCTGTCTCCAATCGTGCGATTGGTCTCGGTGCTAACGACGAATCATTGCGACTCATCCTCGCCAACTGCTGACACGCTTCGATTCATCGACGTGGACGTGTTTCTTGTTCGTTTTTCGTATCCACGAGACGAATTTCTGCATCTCGTCCGATTCTTTCAAATCTTTGACGGTGTTGTAGCGGTGTCTGAGTTC
>DASSKS010000122.1:0-5123 GCA_035690245.1 Halococcus sp.
TTCGCGGAATCGTGCGGGTTCGACATCGAGGACGGCCTCCCGCGCGGCACGCCGTACTTGGGAGGCTTCCTCCATCGTCCCTGAGTAGCCGCGCAGGGGGCAAAGGCCTTTGGAAACCGCTTACCACTCCCGGATATGATAGAGACGACAGTCACAGAGCGCGTCGCATACGTTACCATCGACCGACCCCGAAAACGCAACGCCCTCACCAGTGAGGGACTCGACGACCTCAAAACCGCAATCGAGCGCCTCGATACGCCCGTTCTCTGTCTCCGTGGCGCGGGGGCTGCCTTCTGTGCGGGGGCAGACCTCGCTACTGTCGCCGGCCTCGACAGCGAAGATGCAGAGGAATTCGCCCGGCGCGGCCAGCAGGTAGCGACTGCCATCGAGAACTCGAAGGCGGTCGTGGTGGCGGCAATCGACGGCGCGGCGCGCGGCGGCGGAGTCGAACTCACGCTCGCCTGCGACGTTCGAATCGCCTCCCCGGATGCAACGTTTGCAGAAACAGGCGTCCAACTCGGGCTGTTCGGCGCGTGGGGCGGCACGCACCGACTTCCCGAAATCGTCGGACTGGGCAACGCACTCGACATCGCGCTTTCGGGGCAGGTGATAGATGTCGAGGCAGCACGACGAATCGGATTGGTTTCTCGAATTGTAGAAAATCCCGAGAAGGTGGCCGCGTCGATTGCCGAAAACGACCCTGCTGTGCTCCGAGTCGTGAAAGAACGGGTACGCGACGACGCGACGCCCGAACGACAGGACCAACGGGAGGCAGAAGCATTTGCAGGGCTGATAGCGTGTGCGGACCTTTCGGCGTACCGCGAGTAGCCGAGTGGTAACCGGTGTTCCAACGCCGGAACAATACGTCAGTACTTTTACTGACTGGTTCGTCGTCACATTCGTGTATCATGGATGGGTTCAGAGCAGCCGTAAACGGTTATTACGACGCCGCTGACCAGCTATCGCGCTACGTTCAGCAGCGAGCGGCCGATGGGTTCGCGGCCGAACGTGAAGAGAAGCGGGCCATCGATTCACAGAGCGAATTCGAGACGCGGCGCGAGTGCATTCGAGAGGACTTTCTTTCAGCTATCGGCGGTCTCCCCGACCGACCAGACTGCCTCGCGGTTGAGACGACAGGACTGCTGAATCGAGATGGCTATTCCGTCGAGTTACTCACGTTCGAGAGTTTTCCCGACTTTCACGTCACGGCGAACTGCTACGTTCCCGAGGGCGATGGCCCGCATCCAGCAATCCTCTTTCTGTGTGGACATACCGAGGCAGCGAAGACCGACCCGGAAAACCAAAAGGCGTGCATCGAACTGGCGCTGAACGGCTTCATCGTCCTCATCGTTGACCCTCTCTGTCAAGGCGAGCGAATGCAGTACTGCGGCCCAGAGACGGGCGAGACGCTGGTTTCTGGGGCTGGCGGCGTGTTCGCCCACTGCTATGCGGGCCAGCAGTGTTTCTACGCTGGCTCCAGTCTCGCACGGTACCTGATTCACGACGCCCGCTGTGCGCTCGATTATCTAGAAGGGCGGTCGGATGTCGATACTGGTCGAATCGGTGTTACCGGAACCTCCGGCGGTGGCGTCCAGACCGCGTATCTCGCGCTCGTTGACGACCGTATCGACGCCGCCGCACCATGTTGTGCTATCACCGAGCGCAGAGAGTGGCTGAAAACCGGAAAGCGAATCGACGCCGAACAGGTGGTCTTCGGTGCCATCCCGTGCGGTATCAATTACGACGACTTCATCACGGCGATGGCCCCACGGCCCGTCTGTATCGGTGCAGCCGCATCGGACGAGTACTTTCCCATCGAGGGCGTCCACGAGACGGTAGAGCGCACACGGCGCGTTTACGACCAGTACGACGCCACCGAAAACGTCGAACTCGTCGTCGCCGATACCACTCACTGCTCGGTGTACGAACTCGGAGAGGGTATCTTCGAGTGGCTGTGTGACCATCTCGGCGATACCGGGTACGTTTCTCATGAGTTGTCGGTCGTGAATGAAACCGACCTGTACTGTACGCCCGATGGAAGCATCAGAGCGGCATACACCGACGAGCAAACCATCAACAACCTGCTCAGTGAGTACGTGACGGAACACTACTCAGACACGGAAACGCCGTCGGCCACCGACCGCGACGGGTACTCGAAACGGCTCAGGCAGACCCTTATCGAGACGTTCGGCCTCGACAGACAAACGCCCGATGTACATCCACGATATATTCGGAAACGCGAATCGGCGGGATTGACCGTCGAACACGTCTTCTTCAAAACCGAGCGAGACCCCGATATCGTTTGTACGGGCGTGCTAATTTCGGACCCGGACGCAGCCACTCGGTCTCCTGCCGTGGTGTGCTATGAACGTGGAACCGACGAACTACCAGAACGACGTGAAGACGTTGCGTCGTTGGCCGCCGAATATGGAACCGTTTTCATCTTCAACCCTCGCGGTGTCGGGGCAGTACGGAATCGAACCATTCCTATCCCCAATTGGATAGACGATTACTACGGCGTCTATGGAACCGAATTCAAACTCGCATACGACGCGCTGTTGCTCGGAGAGTCGTTGTTCGGAATGCGCGTCTACGACGTGCTTCGGGCACTCGAATTTCTCAGAGCGGAGACTGGAGAGGGGGAAGTCACACTCTTTGGAGAGGGAATCGGTGCGTACCACGCGCTGTACGCTGGGACCGTCTGTGAGAACGTCGGGGCGATTACCCTCCGCGAGTTGGGTCCAAGTTTCTCCGAGATGGCGACACAGCAAGACTACCCCTACGACCCTCGTCTCACTGTCTTCGATGCACTCTCCGAGTGTGACGTTCCCCACCTCCTCGCGGCCCTCCGCGACCGAGATGTCACTGTCGAGCAAATCTGAGTGACACACTCGAAAATCCGCTATCTCAGAGGGATAGTTCGTCCGGTGCGGGCGGCATCTCTCGTTTGTGCTCGCTTCGGGCGACCAGCGTTTCGACCGTTTCCACGTCCTCCCGTTCGATGTCGAGTTCGCGCGCCGTCGCCGTCGTCGAAAGCGGGCCATCGATATGAAGGGCGAGAATCGCATCGAGCACGTCGTAGCCCATCCCCATCTCCTCTTCGTCGGTCTGGCCGACCCACATTCCTGCGGTGGGCGTTTTCTCCACGAGGTCGTCTGGAACGCCAATTTCCCGTGCGAGTTGGCGGACCTGCTGCTTGTAGAGGTTGCCGATGGGATGACAATCGACCGCGCCGTCGCCGTATTTCGTGAAATAGCCAACGAGTGCCTCACTCCGATTGCCCGTCCCGAGCACGACTCGATTCTCGTGGTTGGCGACGAAGTAGTTGCACACTGCGCGCGTGCGCACCCGGACGTTTCCGACGGTGTTTTTGAGCGACTCCGAGTCGATGGGTTCGAGTTCTGCGGGGAACGCATCGAGAAAGGCATCCACGATTGGCTCGATTTCGATGACGTCGTACTCGATGTCGAGTTCGCGGGCCACGCGCTCGGCGTCGCTCATGTTGTCTTCTTCGTTGACTTCACTCGGCAACACCAACCCGTGAAGACCCTCGGTTCCGAGCGCTTCGACAGTTAGGTACGCCGTCAGAGTGCTGTCGATACCCCCCGAGAGACCGAGCACCCCGCCCTTGGCTCCCGCGTCCTCGACTGCCTCGCGGATGAATTCGGTGATGTGCTCGCGGTGGGCACTGAGTTCGTCTTCCGAGAAGGTGAGGTCGAGCGGTACGTCCGCTGTCGTTTTCGGTTCGCTGTCGGTCATTGCCGGAGCGTAGGCGGCCACCTCACTAATAGCTACCACTCGTGCCGAAAATTAGCCTTCAGTCGCTTCCGTTCATCTTCGAGAGAGATTCCCGCTTTAAAAAGCAGTTCAGGCGAGTCGGTCGAGGATTTCGCGGTCCTCCTCGATGATTTCATCGACTAATTCAGCCCACTCTCTGCCTTCGTCGGCTTCGTGTTCTCGCTCTTGTTTATTCATGATAGTTGTACTAGTTTCTCCGTCTTCAATCTCCGGCAGGCGTGATTCGTCTATCTCGCCGGTTTCGAGCCACTCCGCGAGTTCATCTACATCGAATTTTCCGGCCCGTCGCACGACGCGCTCGCTCAGGTCGTGGTCTGCTGGCGGTTCTATCCCATGCCGACGGAGGTATGCTCTCGTGACCGTCCACGCCGTCCGTTTGTTCGCATCTTCGAAGATATGGGCGCTCTCTATTTTCCAGAGCAACGTCGCTGCTCGATGGAATAGGTCGTCGTATTCGGCGGCAGGTTCGAGTACCTCCCGACGGAGTGTGCGCTTGGGCGCGGCTTTCATCGTTCCTTTGTATTTGAGGTCATATAGCACCTCGATTCTGTCGTGGGCGGCGAGAATCTCGTCGGGCATTGGAAGGTCGTCGGTCATGGGTTCGTCTTGATTCGGGTGGTCGGTTCTGGATACAGCTATGGAGAAACGATACTGAAAAGCAAGAGGTTGTGTACGCCCGGCCCGAGTCCGACGGCGGCGACCGCACCCAGTAGGAGATAGCCCTCCGCCGGTTCCTCGCGGACGTAGCCACTCAACAGTATCACGACCACCGCCGCGAGCGCGAGTTTGACGAGTACGAACAACCAGCCCGACCCGATGATTGTGGCGGTCGGCAGGCCGGCGGCGAATTCGATGATCGCCTGCGAAATCGGTGACTGCTCGCCGAGTCCCAATATATCGAGTCCCACCGCCGTCGAAACGCCGTCGAGCGTGTGACCGAACACACACAGCGCGCCGACCGCACCCGTGATTTCAGTTTCCGGGTAGCTCTGTCGTAAGCCGGTCCAAACAATGGCCGCGAGGACAGCCGCGATAATCAACCCTATCGTCGGCCAGAATACGGTGAGTTTCCCACCGGTGAAAAGCGTCCAACCGACGACTCCGGCCGCAACGATGCTTCCCGCGAGCGCGATGATTCCCGGCACTGATGGAAGCGTCCAGCGGTTTATGGGAAGTTCGGCCCCCGCTGTGCCAGCCCAAACCGCACCGGCGACGACGGCGACGGTGACGTACACCGCAGGCGAACCGAAAAACGGGGCGACGATTCGAGGAACGGCATCAACGTGATAGACGGTATCGACCTGATAGAGAACGTAGAGACTCGA
>DASSKS010000123.1:0-6828 GCA_035690245.1 Halococcus sp.
CCAGTCATCGGCGAATCGATTCGCACACGAGTTGCGCTCAAAATGCGAGTGCATCAACCGCCAAAAACGCGGATTACTGGGTACGGAAGGCGCGGTCGCCGGCATCGCCGAGTCCGGGTACAATAAAGCCGTTTTCGTCCAAGTGGTCGTCGATACTCACCGTGAGGAGGTCGGCTTCGGGGTAGGTCTCACCCACGCGGAGGAGACCGGGCGGCGCGCTCACCGCAGAGAGTACAATGAGGTGTTCCGGTTCGGGCGAATTTTCGAGAACGTGTTCGAGTACTGTGCACATCGTGCTTCCGGTGGCGAGCATCGGGTCGGCAACAATCACTGTGTCCTCAGCAGTGATTTCTGGGAGTTTGACGTAATCGATGGTGATCGGAAACTCGCCGTCGGTCATCCCCGCCTCCTCGTCGCGTCCGGCGGAGATGACGCCCTGTTTCGCGCGCGGAAAGGCCTTCAGGAGTCCCTCCACAAATGGTGTCGCCGCCCGGAGGACGTTCACGATGACGACGTTGTCGAGACCTTTGACGCGCTCGCCGGTGGTTTCTGCAAGTGGAGTAGTAATAGCGACGTATTCAGTTTCCATCGCGCCGTCTGCGATTTCGTAGCCACAGATGCGCCCGAGTTTGACGAGTCCCTTGCGGAAGGCGACCTGTTCGGTCTCTGTGCTTCGCAGCCGCGAGAGCGTATCGCGCGCGAGTGCGTGGGTGATGAGCGAGGCGGAGTCGCGTTCTACGATGGGCATAGTAGGTGCGTTCGGCGGACGTGTATAAAATCATCCGTCTCAGTCAGCGGAGAACGATGAGATAGGTGACGGCAGCGAGCACGACGGTCGCAAGCACAACAGTACTCCACGAGAACGCGAGCACGTCAATGAACGCCAGTCCTCGAATCACGACGGTACAGAACACCAAAGAGAGGACGAAGTCCATGACGAGCAACACACGAATATCGCCCTCTGAAGCCATCGTTCGATGTGACGAGCACGACACCGTAGCTCTTTCGACAGTGAAACGATACGAGAAGACGAGGCGAGCGTGTGGTGTTTCTCAGTAACTGAGAATCCACCGGCGGTTGATGTGGGGATGGTGTCCACCTCCAACTATGGAGGAGTTCCCAGAGAGTCACCAACAGGTGGATGCACCCTTCGATTTCCGGGACACACAACCACCCGAAACAGAGAGCAGAAACGCCCCATCAAAAAGCGAGGCGAGCACGCACCGTTCACAGCAGCAGGTGGACCGCGATGGTTGACCCAGTTCTCGCAAGCCGACTCCAGTTCGCCATCACGACCATCGTCCACATCATCTTTCCCGTGATGAGCATGGGTCTCGCGCCGTTTCTCGTCTATTTCACGTGGAAGGAGATACGCACGGGTGCGGCCATCTACGAACAGCTACGCCGGTTCTGGACGAGAATTTTCGCCGTGAGCTTCGCCGTCGGCACCGTAACGGGACTCGTCCTCGAATTCGAGTTCGGCACCAACTTCGCCGCCTTCTCGACGGTTGCCGGCGAACTGTTCGGCGGACCGCTCGCGCTCGAAGGCATGATGGCGTTCATGCTCGAAGCGACCTTTCTCGGTATCTTCGTCTTCGGCCGCGAGCGCGTTTCAGATAGATTGTATTTCTTGTCGAGTGTCGCCGTGGGTCTCGGAACGTGGCTCTCTGCCACGTGGATTCTGATCGCCAACTCGTGGATGCAAACACCCCGTGGATTCGAGATGGTCACAGAAAACGGCCGGCGTGTGGTTCATCTCACCGACCCGCTCGCGGCGTATCTCAACCCGCGATTTCCGTGGATGTTCGTCCATATGCAAAACGCCGCCGTCGAGTCGGTTGCCCTGTTCATGGCCGGCGTCGGGGCCTACTACGTCTTCCGTCACCACGTCTGGGGAAATTCCATCCGACACATCGGTTTCTGGGAGAAAACGCTCAAAGTCGCGCTCGTGGTCCTCCTCATCACGGCTCCACTACAAGTGATTCACGGCGATGCCTATGCCCGACACGTCTCGGACACCCAACCACAGAAATTCGCGGCGATGGAGGCGGTCTGGGAGACTGAATCGTACGTTCCCGAGTACATCGTCGCCGTCCCGACGAACCTCGACAATCTGTTGAACCCTCGGGCAAAGGAACTCTTCGGCATCGGAATCCCCGGTATGGCGTCGTGGCTCGCAAGCGGCGGAAACGCACAGGCAACGATACGCGGATTAGAATCGTTTCCGACGCAGGCACCACCCGTCGCAATCGTCTTCTGGTCCTTCCGTATCATGGTTGCGCTCGGCTTCTGGTTCATCTTGCTCGCGTTCTGGGGTGCGTATCGCTGGTGGCGCGGCGAGCTATTCGAGGATGACCTGCTCCAGAAGGCGCTGATGGTCTCCTCACTCCTCGGGTTCGTCGCCGTCGAGGTCGGCTGGATAGTCACCGAAGTCGGCAGACAGCCGTGGGTCATCCAAGGCGTCATGAAAACCACAGCCGCCGTCTCACCCGGCTTGACGGGCACCGAAGCGACCTTCACACTCATCGGATTCGTCACCGGCTATGCGCTGTTGTTGGGTCTGTACACATACGTTATCACCCGTATCATCAGAGCGGGACCGCCAGCACGCGACGAACTCGATGCGGTCGATGACGCGCTTCCAGCAGGCCCGGTGGTGGCTATCGATGACTAGGGTCGCGTCGCTCGCAACCGAGCCGCTGTTCGGCTTGCCGCTTGCTGACTACTGGTTCGCGCTCGTGTTCTTCATTCTCGGAATGTTTCTCTTTCTCGACGGATTCGATTTCGGCGTGGGAATCCTGTTTGGAATTCATAATGAGGAAGACGAAAAAGAGCAGTTACTCGCCGCGATTACGCCGTTCTGGGACGGAAACGAGGTATGGCTGGTTGTCTTCGGCGGCACGCTGTTCGCAGCCTTTCCGTCCGTATATGCGAACCTGTTCAGTCGCTACTACCTGCTCATGTTTGCGATTCTCGCCGCGTTGGGGCTTCGCGGCCTCGCCCCCGAGATGTACGAACAGCGCGAAGACGAGCGGTGGCAGACGTGGTGGGGACGGGCATTCGTCGTCGGCAGCCTCACGACGCCGTTCTTGCTGGGGATGTTCGTGGCGAACTGGTTGCTCGGCGCATCGAGTATCATCACGCTTCTAGGAATCATCGTCGGTCTGGCCGTCGTTTCGCTGACTGTCGTCGATGGCGTCGCGTTCTTGCGGCTGAAGACCCGTGGCGACCTGCGAAAGCGACTCCAAGCTACGGGCTATCGCGCTCTCGCGGCGTATCTCGTGCTGGTCGTTCTGACACTAGGCTACCTCTACTTCATGACTCCTGCACTGCGGGCGGGTCTGCGTTCGCCGGTTGTAGTGGGCCTCGTCGTGGTGACGCTCGTTCTCGCCGGAGGGTATGCAGTCACGACGAACCGCGACCGCTACTACCTCGCGTTCGGCGCTGCTGCGGGTCTCGTCTTCGCTCTCGTGGGTGTCGTCGCCGGGTTGATGTATCCGACTATCGACCGTGCCGGCGGACTCACCGTCGAGACCGCTATCGTCTCGACGCTCCCACTCAACGTTATGTCTATCGGTGCTGCACTCTTGCTTCCGCTGATATTGCTCTATTTCTGTGTGCTCTACTCAGTATTTCGTGGTCCACTGAACGCAGAGGAGTCGTACTGATGAGTGGACCAGCCGACAGAGTTGAGTCGGGCCGATGGGATTATTGGTCTCGCGGTTCAACCACGTGCAGGTGAGTACTCGAACGGTGGTGTATGCAACGCGCGGCCTCATCAAGGCGTTGTGTGAACTCGCCCGCGAGGCAGAACCCGAGTCGGTGACGATTTCGCTGGCAGCCACGCCCGCAGACGAGTTCGTTTCCCACTTGCCGCCCGAGACACCGGTATTTACGCATTTTTACTTTCCAGAGGCGGGCCGGTCGGTGTCTGCGGTGTTCGGGGTGGATTTGGGCACGCCCGCGGGCCAAACACACGGGCGATTCGTCTCGCACCCACAGGGAAGACTCGAACTCACACGAACCGACGACCTTCACGGGGTGGTGTTCGTCGCGGTTCCGCCGTGGGAAACGGACGACATCGCGGTCTTTTCGCGTAATGGTATCGAAAAACCGCTTTCGATTATCGATGCCGAACCGCCGGCTGAGTTTCTCGTCTGATTACTGGAGATAGCCCAAATCACGGAGCTGTTCGGTGATTTCGCCGAACTCGGCCTCGGTGAGTTCACCCTGTTTTTGATGCTGGATGACGATGCTCCGCAGCAGAAATCGCACGAGGTCTGACGTACTCGAAAAACTCGTCCCTTCGATTGTCTCCTCGACACGCTCTGCGAGGTCTTTCGGTATCGAGACGGTCGTATAGTCGGTCATGCCGGTCGAAAGCCGTGCTGGCGGATAGTCGTTGTGTTGTAGCGAAACGACTAGCCGAAACGCTGTTGGTGAAGACGGCTTTGGGAATCACAACAAAAGATATATGACATCACAAACAGCATATTGAGAAATAATGCCATACAATAGGGAAATTCTGCGTCAGATGGCTATTTTCGCAGTTATCTGTATCATTGGGGGAGCACTCATCAGCGCGGTCGCAAATGATCTATTCGGTGTTTCTAACGGGAATATTGTTGTCATCATGTTTATTTTGCTCGTTGGATTCTTTTTCTTGGATTTCTCGTGAACCACCTGTCCGCGGAGTAGCTCGATTTTTCCTAATTAGCTAGCAACCCTACGCTGCCAGCAGGTTTTTCCTCGTTCGAGTGCCATGCCCGGCTATGGGTATGCGACCGCCTCAGGACGACGCCGCGGAGCCGGACAGTCTCACGTTCGGTATCGCCGCGCTCGATGGGCACTTAGACCGGGCTGACCTCACCTATCCCGCAGACACAGAGGCGGTCGTTCAGGCACTCGATAATCCAGAGATTCCCTACGAACCGTCCGGGCGCTCGATAGCGCTCTCTGAAGCGCTCGAAGACACAGAAAAAGACCATTTCGGCGACGAAGACGAACTGCTTGATGCGCTCCATCCCGTCTTCGAGCAGCGTCGTCAGTCGGCATCCACAGGATTATTGAATCGGCTTCGGTCGCTGTTTTAGTCGCGTTTGCTGGCCCGTCCGCTCACCCGTTCGACGCTTTCTCGTTCTCTCTCTGCATCAGAATTCTGCTCTTTGTTCTGCTTCGCTGCGGATTCGACGGTTCGTCTTTGGTCAGTTTCACTGGCTCGTGAGCGTTCCCCTCTTTCGTGGTGTGCTGACCCACGACCGATGAGTTCCTCGAAGCGCCGGGTCTGTTCTCTGTTGATAGCGAGAATCATATCCGAAAGCACGCCGAACATCACGAGTTGAACGCCGACGATGACCGCAAACGCCGCCGCGACCGCGAGCACCTCGTGAGAGATGCCGAGCGTAATCCACTCGACGAGGACGTAAGCAGCGATGACGGCTCCGCCAACCGTCGAGAGGCTGCCGGCACTGCCGAAATAAAACAGCGGATTGTTGGTTTTCGCTAGCCGATAGAGCGTGAGGAGTATTTTCCCGCCATCGCGGACTGGTCGCAGATTGGTTTCTGACCCGTCAGGGCGCGCGTGATACTGAATCGGTACTACTGTCGTTGGAATCCCGTGTTTGACGCACTCGACGGCGAGTTCGGTCTCGATGCCGAATCCTTCCGAGGTGGGGTTACACCGCTCGAAAGAGGCACGGGTGAACGCGCGATACCCGCTCAGAACGTCGCCCATATCGCGCCCGTGGATGGAGCGAAACGCGCGGTTGATGAGTCGATTGCCGACGCCGTTGAACCGGGTCATCGCGCCTGCTGCCATGTCTGCATACCGGTCGCCGACGACGTGTTCTGCCTCTCCTGTAACGAGGGGTTCGAGGAGCGCATCGGCGTCTGCGGGACGGTAGGTGCCGTCGCCGTCGAGCAGCAGAATATACGACGCACCGGACTGTGCGACACCCTCGCGGACGGCTTGGCCCTTGCCGCTTCCCTGCCCGCGCCCGGATTGTTCGATGACGCGCGCGCCCTGCTCGCGGGCGATTTCCCTCGTTCTATCGGTCGAGTGGCCATCGACCACCAGGATATTCGAAAATCCCTGTTCACGAAAGCCACGGACGACGTTTCCGATGGTTGCGGCCTCCTCGTAGGTTGGAATCAGCACACAGACATCGCCGCGGTCGGCCATTTGACGGACCTCGTTGGCGCGCGCGCAAAAACCTTTGTTCTGTGAGGGACTTCTCTCGGTCAGTCCTCTGTGGCACGCTGCTCGCTCAGATATTCCCAGATTTCGGCACAGCCACAGCCGTCGGGGACGCTCTGTACGTGCTCGCGTTCGGCCCTCGCCGTTCGGTCGTCCTCATTCCCATCGGATTCCATAGTTATTCGTTCTCCGAGTAACTCTCTTGTTCGGCAAATAAATATCTTTCCCCGTCGGCGCGTTTACAGTCCTGCCCGCCGGACAGGGCGTATGACCGACCCGACGGGGACGTTGGACCAACTCGGGCTTACCGAGTACGAAGAACGCGCGCTTTCCGAACTGCTCGCGCTCGGGCGGACGACCGCACCGACGCTCGCAGAGAGTACTGGAATCCCGAAGGCACGTGTCTATGGCGTGCTCGATGCGCTCTCTGAGCGGGGATTCGTCGAAATCATCCCCGGCAGGCCGAAGGAATATCGCTCCCGCCCGCCCGCAGAAATCTTAGACCGCGCGACCGAAAACCAAAAAAGGGAGTACGAGCGCTTTCGGGAGGGAATTGAAGACTCGCGCGAGGCGTTTCTCGCGGAGTTCGGACCGCGATACGAGCGCGCTATCGAGGGAACCCACTCTGGAGA
>DASSKS010000124.1:0-4232 GCA_035690245.1 Halococcus sp.
GTGAGGCGCTGCCAGACGAGCCATCGGACGCGCTGTCGGACGACGAATCACCATCGCCCGACTCGCCTGACGCTCCGGCATCTCCGGTGCCACTGCCAGAATTGCTGGAACTGCCCGAACTGTCGGCTACTGTGTCATCACCGCCGCTCCCGTCTCCATTGTCATTCCCATTTCCGCCGCCAGCAGTGGCTGCTGGGTCCTCACTCGGTCCATCAGCTCGATCGGCTAGCACGTCACTCGCTCCGGTACACCCGGCGAGGACGACCGTAGCACAGATCAGCAGCGTCAGTAGTATGTGTGCGTGTTTCATGATTGTTTGGTCTGATTTTTGATTCTCCTCTCGTGGTTACGCCAGCCTGTCGGCGATCTTCGCGGCGACGGGCAGCCGGGGGGTCTCGCCCTGGTAGGCTTTGAGCATCAGGTAAATCCATGCGACGAAGCTCCCGACGGCGACCACCAGCCAGACCAGTCCGAGAATCAGCCCGAACAGGCTGCCGATGAGGAACATTCCGGAACCCCCGCTAAACGACGCCACCGACACCACTGTGCCGAGGAACGTCAACGCGATGTACACCACGACGAGTACGCAGGCGAAGGCGATACTCTGGGCGGCGTGCCAGCGCACGAACGGGTCGTCCTTCTCGATGAGGTAGAATATCAGTCCCGAGACGAATCCGAATAGGTACGACAGCGCTCCCGCGACGTTGCCGTCGAGTCCCGATTCGCTTTCCGTCACCGGTGTTGTGGTTTCAGTCTGTGCGTCGATGTCTCGTGTTCTGCTTGCCATTTGTTTCTCCGTGTTTCGTTCGTCCGCACGAACGGCAGCGGATTTTCCGCCACAACTATGGAAAAGACTAACACTGGATTATAGTCATCGAACGAGGTTGTTTCGACTCGTGAAACCGTCTCATGTTCTGAGACGGTTCCGTGTGGTGAGGTCCTCTCGTGGCCGTTTCGGAACCAGCCAGTAAGCGTTACAGCAGTAGCGACTGAAGAAACCGAGTGATTCTACCCACTGTACAGCTCAAAAAATCGTATTCCGGCTGTCGGTTGAATACTGCGACAATCATATATAGTTACGGGTGAAATTTAAGGGGGAGAATTACCGTGGTGAGACCCGATTCACAACAGGTTGGATAGCAGAGAGGGACGCTAACGATGTTTCCGTCTGTCACTGGATACGTCACATTGCTCGGTCTGTCGGCTGTGGTCACCGGTGGACTGGCGAGCTATGCATGGCGTCGTCGTGCCGAACCCGGAGCGCTTCCGTTCGTTGGCCTGATGTGTGCGATGACAGTCTGGACGGTCTGTTATGCCATCGGACTCGTGACGTACGCTCCACAGGAACGGCTGTTCTGGGAGCAGATGCAGTGGTTCGGTATTTCGTTCGTGCCGGTGTTCTGGGTGCTGTTTGCGACGGCGTACACGGGCCACGACGAGTTCGTTTCGGCGCGTGGAATCGGTGTGCTCTCGCTCCTTCCGGTGACGACGCTGGTATTGGTCTGGACGAATCCGTGGCACGGGTTGGTGTGGGCCGAGAGTCGAATCGTCGTCGAAGGTGGTGTGGCCACCGTCGTCCAGCAGTTCGGCACGTGGTACTGGATAAACCTGTTTTATACCTATATCTTCGTCGGCGTCGGGTCGTTCCTGTTGCTCCGGTTGGTCGTCATCTCCGATTACCTCTATACGGACCAATCCCTTCTCCTCGCTGTTGGGACACTCGTTCCGCTGGTCGCCAACGCCGTCTCGGTCATCGGGTCGTTCCCGCTCCCCGGCCTCGACCTCACGCCGTTTGCGTTCACCGTGACGGGTCTCGCGTTCGGGTATGCGCTGTTTCGCCGCCGCCTGTTCGAGTTGGTGCCCGCGACCCGTCGGTTGGGACGCGATACCGCCATCGCCACCCTCGACGACGGCATACTCATTCTCGACAACGACTATCGCGTCATCTATCTCAACCCGAAAGCGAGCGCCATACTCGATTGTGAGTCACCGGAAGCACTCGGTGTATCGGCAGCGGACCTCATCGACACCACTGTCATCGAATTCGACGTACCGGATGCGCTCGCCGAACTCCATATCGAGGACCGCTTTTACGAAGTCAGAACCTCCACGATTACGGACCGGAAAGATCGTGATATCGGACACACACTCGTCCTCCACGACATCACCGCTCGTAAGCACCGCGAACACCGCCTCCGCAGACAGCGCGACGAACTCGCACAGCTCGACCGACTCAACGAAGTCATCCGCGAAATCACTCACACGTTCGTGAGCACCACCAGTCGAGACGCCATCGAGGACGCCGTTTGTACTCGATTGAGTACCTCCAGTCTCTATACCGACGCGAGTATCGTCGTCGACTCGACCGACGAACTCGTCGGTGACGGCGGTGAGGAGATGATGGGGGCAGAGACTCCGATAGCGATTCCCACAACAGCAGTGGACGGAACCTCCTCTCCAGCGGCGCTTCCCGAGGTTCTCGACACCGAGAGTGGGTCGTGGGCGGTCGTTCCGCTTGGATACGGACAATCGATATACGGTGCGCTCGTTCTCTATACGACACGAGCCAATGCATTTGATTCGCGAGAACTCGCGGTTCTCGGCCAGTTCGGTGAGACGATTAGTCAGGCTCTCAACGCTGTCGAGAATCAGCGGTTGCTGCTCGCGGATACCGTTACCGAACTCGTCTTTCACTGTCCCGACGCCGCACTCGCAGAAATTGCAGCGAAAGCCGCCTGTCGGCTCTCGCTTACCGGACTCGTATCCGCACGCGACGGCGAAATCCGTGTGTATTGCCACACCACGGATGGCTCCGCACAGCGCATCGTGGACGCCGCGTCGGGAACCGAGGGTGTCGCAAGCACCCGAGTAATCGATGACGCAGATGGCATGGTCGAGTTCGTTCTCACCGGTCGGTCGGCACTGCTGGCGCTCTCAGACGGCGGGGCAAACATACGTACTGCGGAGACCACAGAGGAGGGATACGAGGTGGTCGTCGAAGTCGCTTCGGGGACGGACATCCGAACACTCACAGAGCACATCCGCGAGTACTGTCCGGGGGCGACGCTGGCTGCGAAGCGCGACCTCGACCGGCCGGTCGAAACGGGCCACCGGGATTCGCTTCCCGGAAGTACACTCGATGGACTCACCGACCGCCAACGCGAGGTGTTGGAGGCAGCCTACCGTGCTGGCTACTTCCGGTGGCCCCGTGACCGGACCGCAGAAGAGGTCGCCGCATCAATCGACATCAGTTCGCCAACCCTCCACAAGCATCTCCGCCGTGCAGAAGAACGGCTACTTGACGGACTGTTCGAGGCGAACAGTGAGACAAACCGCCTCCGAAAACGGAAATGAAATACCGCAAACGCCGAATGGTTTCGTGGGGGGTAGTACACCTCCTATGAACTATCTGACGGTGACGAAAATGACCTAGAAACCGCACTGCTTGCTGCCGATTTATGGTATCTAGCCTCGGGCTATACCCCCTCTATTCACCTCTCAATATCATGGAAGACGGTACCATAGCACTAACCAAAGGGGTGGTGACGCAAACGAGCGGTGTCTCGACCGAGGAGAAAACAAGCAAGAACACGTGCGGACCGTCCACACAGACGACTAGTCACACAGTGGCGGAGCAGCCAATGATGGATACGGCTGCGCTCATCACGCTCGTCAGGCGCGCGCCAGCACTCGCTGCACTGCGCGAACAGCCACTGGACCGTCGAGACCTCGAAGAATATCTCAGCGTCTCGAAACCGACCGTCCATCGGCTCACGCGGACGCTCGGGGAGATGGGTCTCGTCGAGAAATCCGGTGGGCTGTTCGTGCTCACGAGACTCGGCGAAGCCGTCGCCGATGTAGTGTCTGAGTTCACGCGAAACGTCGAGACGGCCTACCGGCTCGCCCCTTTGTTTGAGATTCAGTATCCGACGCTCGACATTTCGGCATTCACCGACGCAACTGTCACGACTGCCGTCCCTGGCGACCCGTACCGTCCGATGCAGCGGTACTACTCGCTCGTCGAACAGACGGCAACCCTGCGTGGGTTCGATACCACGGTGCTCTCACCCGAGTACGTCGATGCGATACACCGACAGGTCCGTGACGGCATGGAGACGGAACTCATCTATCCGCCGGCCGTCGCCGCCCATCTCCTGTCGGCACATCCAGAACGGGTGACAGAGCTATTCGAAAGCGGCCATCTCGTCTTCCATGTCCACGTTGACCTCCCA
>DASSKS010000125.1:0-2839 GCA_035690245.1 Halococcus sp.
CGGGAGGCGTGATCGGTCCCGAGGGCACGCCACGCGATTACGAAGGGACGCTTTCCGGGACGCCAGTCTTTCTCGGCTGTAGCGACACCGACCCCCACGTCCCGCAAGAGCGCGTCCACGAGTCAACAGATGTCTTCGAAAACCTTGGAGGCGAGGTAACTGAACGTCTCTACGAAGGGATGGGTCATACTGTCAATAACGACGAGCTTCAGGCTGTGTCCACCCTCCTTGATCGTCTCACACAAGACAGTTCAGAACAAGATTCGTGAAACACGTATATAATAGCTATACCACACATCAGATAGCTGGAGTACGAATAGAGTTCAGGAGAATGTTCTATACGACAAGCCTAGAATACGTGAACACATGAGCCATAACCACTTTCCAACCGACAATCCTACCGTCGTCACCTGCGGACTCCCGTACGCAAACGGTGACCTCCATATCGGGCATCTCCGGACGTATGTCGGTGGTGATGTGCTAGCCCGCGCACTCCGAAAGCTCGGTCAGCCGACGGCGTTCGTCTGCGGCTCCGATATGCATGGAACACCAATCGCGGTCAACGCACGAGAAGAGAACATCGCTCCCAAGGAATTCGCACTCCGATGGCATGAGCAGTATCAGGGAACGTTTCCCCGATTCAACATCGAGTTCGACAATTATGGACATACCGATGATGAGACGAACACTGCACTGACACAGGACCTCGTCAGTAGCCTCGACGAGCGCGGTCACATCTACGAATCCGAGGTCGAAGTTGCGTGGGACGCCGACGTAGACCAACCGCTTCCGGATCGATACATCGAGGGCATCTGTCCGTACTGTGGAGCAGTAGCGCGGGGTGACGAATGCGAGAACTGTGGTCGCCATCTCAAACTGGGCGAACTCAAAGAACCACGCAGTGTTCTCACGGGCAATCCAGCCGAATACCGAGTTCGCCGACACAAGTTCTTCCGTCTCTCGGAGTTCCAAGACTATCTGCGGGAGTTCATTGAGCGCCTCGAAGGTACGGATAACGCGCGCAACCAGCCGCGTGAGTGGATCGAAACCGAACTCAGAGATTGGGGGATCACTCGTGATCTTGACTGGGGAATCCCATATCCCGATGAAACCGAGGACCTCGTCCTCTACGTCTGGGTCGATGCGCCCATCGAGTATATCTCCAGCACGAAACAGTACACTGAGCGGGTCGGTGCAGACGTCTTCGATTGGGCCGAGGCATGGAAAGATGGTGACGGTGAGATCATCCACATTATCGGTCGTGATATTATCCAGCACCATACGGTGTTCTGGCCTGCGCTATTGCGCGCTGTCGAGTACACCGAACCTCTCACAGTCGTAGCGAGTGGGTTCGTGAACTTGGAGGGAAGGGCGTTTTCGACAAGTCGTGGATATGGGATTTGGGCCGATGACTACCTCGATTCAGGTTTCCACCCCGATCTCTATCGATATTACATCATCACTGGAAGCACTTTTCAGCGAGACATTAATTTTTCGTGGGACCGCTTCGCCGAGCGCGTCAACAGCGAACTCGTCGGGACGGTTGGTAACTTCCTCTACCGGACGTTGCTCTTCGCCTACCGAAATTACGAGGGAACACCCGATGTATCCCTCTCTGCGGACGTTCACGACCGTATTCTGGAGGCGATAGAGGAGTTCAGTGCCGCAATCAACACGTATTCGCTTCGAGCGGCGGGCAACACTGCCATTGGTCTTGCACAATATGGCAATGAGTATCTTCAGCGAACAGAACCGTGGAATCTCATTGACAACGACCCGGAGCGGACTGCACAGGTGATTCGTGATTGTGTCCAGCTTGTGAAAGCGATTGCCGTCCTCATCGAACCGATAACGCCGCAGAAAGCCGACCAACTCTGGTGGCAACTGGATGAATCCGCCTCAGTACATGATATGTCAGTCGAAATCGCGCTCACATCGCCACGCTCCACGTTCGATGAGCCTGCGCCACTATTCGAGAAAATTCCGGATGAGCGTATTGAGAAACTACAACAAGAGTCGAGCAATAATTCACCTGAATAGCTCCTGAACCGTTGATTATCGAGAGGAAACGCAGTCTCTGTCTCCTGACTCTCGATATGATTCAACGATTCAGAACCTGAAAGCCGATACACCAAAATGGCTAATGGCTGGAGCGACCTGTATTGCGCATGAAGACAGTATTTCACGCATCCAGTCCGAATGCCAGCGACCAGCAACACGCCATGATCAACACTGCGAATCTCATTGCTGACGAAAGCGTTTATTCATCCGGCGATGAAATCGTGATACTCGCAAACGGAGCCGCTGTGCGAATGTTCGTCGAGGAAACCGCCGATCACCCCAACATGGTTAAATCGTTGCTTGATGATGGGGTATCGCTTCGCGCCTGCGGGAACGCCTTAGCATCGATGGACGCGACCGACGACGACCTGCTTGGGGGCGTCGAGCGTGTCCCATCCGGCTCGGGTGAACTCGCACGGCTGGAAGACGAGGGCTTCGGTTACGTCAAAGCCCCGTGAACCCGGCGGATCGCAAAGCCGGCCACGGATACTCGAAACAGTGCAACAGATTGGCGAACAACCAAGCAAGGAATCGATAGAGAGAGATGGTGTTCGGCTTTGCGACGGAGACAGTCGTCCTTATTGCGGTCATTGTCTTCTTTGCCGGGATTATCACTGGCATCACGGGGTTCGGGTACGCACTCATTGGAACGGTCGGTTCGGCAGCGGTGATCGGCCCACAACAGGCCGTCGTCCTCATGATCATCCCCGTGTTCGTTTCGAATATCCCTCTTCTCGGTGAACTTGACCACGAACAATTACTCACCTGCGGGCGTCGA
>DASSKS010000126.1:0-2822 GCA_035690245.1 Halococcus sp.
CTCTACTGCCCGTAATACACTATCATTACTGGTCAGATTGATGGTCGAAAGCGGTATAGTACCTGTAGATGGCGATATCGGTCGAATTTGGAGAACGGCGCTCAATCGATTTTTCGACCTCCGAGCTAACTGGCGCGATAGGGGATTCGGTAACGATGTTGCCCATCGTCGTCGCCGTCGCCGCGCTCACCGACCTCCCGCTCGCGGGGCTGCTGATTTGGTTCGCCGTCTTTCAGGTCGTCTGGGGCGTTCACTACCGCCTTCCCGTGTCGGTCGAGCCGATGAAGGCGCTGGCGGCGCTCGTGATTGCCGGCGCGCTTTCGACCACGGAACTCGCCATTGCAGGGCTTCTTGCCGGCGCGTGTCTGCTCACCATTGGAACGAGCGGAACCCTCGGTCGCATCGAACGATACATCGGCCAGCCGGTCGTTCGCGGGATTCAACTCGCTGTCGCGCTCATCCTGCTCGAAACGGGCGTCAAACTCGGTTTCGAGAGCATCGCGCTCGCGGTCGGTGCGGTCGGTGTCGCCGCGCTCGTCGCCGTTCTGGGGTATCGACGCGCGAGCGCGCTCTGTGTGCTCGGTCTCGGCGCGCTGGTAGCCCTCACTCAAACCGGTATTCCAACCGCTCACCTTCCCACGTTCGCGCTCCCTACGCTTTCGGTCGCCGCGCTTTCACCTGCTGCCATCGAGGGAACCGCTGCACAACTTGCGATGAGTGTCGGCAACGCCGCCGTCGCCACCTCGCTCCTCCTGGGAGATTACTTCGACGCGGACGTTTCAGCCGACGAATTGGCGACGAGCATGGGCGTGATGAACCTCGTTGCGGTGCCGTTGGGTGGACTCCCGATGTGTCACGGCTCTGGTGGTGTCGCTGGAAAATACGCCTTCGGCGCGCGCAGTGCCGGCGCGAACCTCATTCTGGGCGTGCTTTACGTCGTGGCCGCCGTCTTCGCCGTGGGCGTCGTGGCCGCCTTTCCACTTTCTGTACTTGGCGTGATTCTCGTCCTCGTCGCGCTTGAACTCGGGCGGGCGGGTCTCGACACCGAACACCTGCCGCTGACGCTCGCGGTTGGCGTTCTCGGACTCCTGACGAACGTCGGCATCGCGTTCGTCGTTGGCGCGGCCTGTTATCTCGTCCTCGACAGTCGAATGGCTACTGTGTGACTTTCCACGTCGTACTCGAAGAGTAGCCCCATTTCTCGACCGAAAGCGGACATTCGCCGTTTTGAATGGCGTTCATGTTCGTGCCGACCTCCTTCGCCGAGAGACCGAGCGCCTCGCCAATGAGTCTGGATTTGAAGTACGTCTGTGTGTCTGCGTGCTCGCGGAGGTAGTTCAAGATTCTGTGCTGTTTGTCGCTGAGAGCGGGCATCGTTGCGGTGCTGGCACCCATAGCTGAAGCCATGTCGTACACACATATACTGGATTTGGTACAGCAGGGTAATTCGGTCGCCCTCGGTCGGTTTCCGAGCCACAAACTGTCGTCAGTGAGGGCGACAGCACCGAGAGAGCCACTCCGAGAGGAGGGGTGGTATGTGTGGGTAATCTACTGTCGGTCAGAAACCCGCTCACGATGATTCGAACTGAATCAGCTTCCGTCACGGATTCTATGACGGGGTATAACAAATACAGCTGACCGACAGTATCGCTCGTTGACTCCCGGCGACTCGCGGGCGGTAGTTCTTTATTCCCCTGGGTTTTTACTGAGGGTGGAGGACGACGTGATGGAAATCTCTGATAAACTCTTGTGTCTGTTCAACGCCGAAGTGACCGAAACCGACGACACCTACACCGTCGAAGTACCCCAGCGCGAAATCGACACCGGCTCGATTGAACCCGGCGAAACCTACCGCGTGGCGCTCGTCTCGCGCGAACCGACGAGTTCTCGCTCCAGTGGGTCGCGCTCGCGGTCGGGCGGTCCCCCCTCGGAGCCACAGCCCCCGGTCGAAGTGGGTGAGATGCGCTACGTCGAGGTCGAGGACATCGGCAAACAGGGTGACGGCATCGCGCGCGTCGAGCGCGGCTACGTCATCATCGTGCCCGGCGCGGAAATCGGCGAGCGCGTCAAGGTCGAAGTCACCGAGGTGAAATCGAACTTCGCGGTGGGCGAAATCATCGAATAGGACCTTTTTACTTCGGGGAATCGCGCGCTCGCGTTGCTCGCGCGCTCAACCCCTCGCAAAAAGCTACGCTAAAAACTGCCGCTTACTCGCGCTGCGCGCTCGTTCGCGGTGAACCGGGCTCGTTTCACTCGCGCGGATGCTAGCATTTTCCGCAACCGCACAGCACCGCCTCCGCCGAAGCCCTCACTCGCCTGCCGGCTCGTTCGCCCTTCATCCACCGAGGCCCGCACCGCTACCGCCCCACAACCGCACTGCCGCTGCGGCCACAGCCGCTAGTTTTCTATCGGCGTCCCATCCGGGCGTTTCGCGCCTTCTGAATCGTGGACGACGATTTCTCCAGAATCTGGATTTGCGGGGTCGTAGTTCTCACGCACGGCAATCGCCTCTTCGAGTTCGCGGATTGCCCGCTGTTTGAGCGCGCGCGCCAACTTTTCTGCATCCTCACGGGAAATGTCGTTCCCGAGACCCGCACACTCGTGAGCGCGCACGTCTCCGACCTGCTCGACCGCCGCCCCCATCGGCTGATTCGTCCCCTCTAACGCGACGCTGAACGGATAGGTCTTACAGATGAGCGGGCGGTCTGCGTGGACGGTACACTCCCCAACGCCGCCTTCCTCGTCGTAAAACGTACAGTCGCCACAGCCAGTCGTCTGAAGCGCCCACTCGAAGGTTTCACCCTCCATACCCGCAGAACCCT
>DASSKS010000127.1:0-3953 GCA_035690245.1 Halococcus sp.
GACGGCGTTCGCCGAACTCTCGCCCGAGACGCGCGTCGTCGGCGTCCAAGCCGAGGGGGCCGCGACCGTCCCCGAAAGCCTCGACAAGGGCATCCCAGTAACACTCGATTCCGTGAACACTATCGCCGACGGCATCGCCACTGGCGGTATCTCTGAGTTGACGCTCTCGCTCATCGAAGCACACGTCGATGAAATCGTCACCGTCACTGATGGGGAAATCGCCCGCGCTGTCCTATTGCTCTTAGAGCGCGCCAAACAGGTCGTGGAGGGTGCAGGCGCGGCGTCGGTCGCCGCTATCCTCAGCGAGAGCCTCGATGTCGAGGGCGAAACGGTCATGGCGCTGCTTTGCGGGGGGAACCTCGACATGACGATGCTGCAAACTGTGTTGGTCCACGCACTCACCGACCGCGAGCAAATCCTTCGCCTGCGCGTGCGTATCGACGACCGCCCCGGCGAGATGGACGAAATTTCGGGGCTTATCGCAGACCACGACGCGAACATCCACGCCGTTCGTCACGACCGGTCGGTCCCGGAACTCGGCGTCGGCGAGGCGTACCTCGTCTTCGAAATCGAGACCAGCGGTGCCGGCCACGCGCGCGCCGTCATCCGGTCGATACGCGACCACGGCTACGAGGTCAGACACGAAAACGCCTGAGTCTTCTCGATAGTGGGTAAATTCACTGTTTCGGGCGAACCGCCGCTCACAATCGTCGGCGTCATCCGGGTGGTTAAAAAGACCTTCCATCATCAACCTCAATGCTTATCCAAGGGCGTGTAAGGATGTATCACGGGATTTGATACCATGAATGACGCTCTGACCACGCGCCATCCAGACCCGAGTGGGGAGAAGCGGCGTTTTCGTTCGCGTCACGTCATCGAGATATCGAACACGGGAAGCGGTCGTGGCGTTCCATCGTTCTGCCAACGGAGTACATCACCATGAGTCAATCGAGCGGTCGTGAATGGCTAGCGGAGTTCAGAGAGGAAATCGACCCTCCTGTTTTCTGGGTCGGGGTGCTGGTTTCGGCGGCGTTCATCGTCGCGTATGCGCTGGCCCCGAACAAGGCTGGAACGGACCAGAATTACGTCGGATGGGCGATGAGTGCGATCAACGACTGGCTGTGGACGAACCTCGCGTGGTACTACCTCATTGCGATGTTCGTCTTCGTCGCCTTCTCCGTATTCCTCATCCTCGGGCCGTGGGGGAACATCAAAATCGGTGGTGACGACGCAGAACCCAGACACAGTTTCTTCGCCTTCTTCGCCATGTTCTTCTCTGCTGGTATCGCCGCCGGCATCGACTTCTGGGGACCCGCAGAACCGATATACCACTTCGGCTACGGCACCCCGATAACCGGACCCGGCGCGTCCACGGGCCAATTGATGGTCGATTCTCTCGTCTATTCGTTTTTCCACTGGGGTATCTCCGCGTGGTGTGCGTATCTCATCGTCGCCGTCCCCGTCGGCTACTTCGCCTACAACAAGGGCGCGCCATTCAGGTTCTCGACGCTTTTGGCCCCGTTCATCGGCATCGATAACTTAGAAGACAGCAACTGGGCGAAGGTCGTCGACATCATCGCCGTGTTCGCTACTCTTGGAGGGGTCGCAACGTCTCTCGGACTCATTGGCCAACAGCTCGTCACCGGTATCGAGTACGTGTTCCCACAGGTCGGCCAGATTTCGAGTCTGTGGACGTTTCTCATCATCGCGGGTATTACTGTTCTCTTCACCGCCTCGGTGGTGTCCGGGGTCGATAAGGGCATCAAGTGGATTTCACAGGTGAACGTCGGTCTGTTCTTCGTCATCGCGGTTGCGACGTTCCTCATCGGCTTTCCCTTTTTCGTGCTGAATATCGGCACGACGGCCTTCGGCACGTATATCAACCAGTTCTTCCATCTGAGCTTTCTGACTGGGGCTGGCGTGGAACGAACCCTCTCCGGGGTTGCGGGAGAGGGGTTGACCGTCACCGGATTCCTCGGTAGCTGGACGATATTCTACTGGGCGTGGTGGTTCTCGTGGGCACCCTTTGCGGGTATCTTCCTCGCGCGGCTCTCGAAGGGACGGACCATCCGCGAAATCGCGTTCACGGGTGTCATCGCCACGACGCTTGCGACCATTCCGTGGTTTGCGATTTTGGGGGCGACCTCGATGAAGCTTCAGGCCACCGGTGCAGCCGATATCCTCGGCCCAGTCGCCCAGTACGGCGAGGCAGTCTCCGGCTACGCCCTGTTCGGGGCGCTTCCCGGCGGTGCGTTCTGGATGGCGCTGTTTTTCATTCTCGTCATCACCTTTTTCGTGACCTCTGCTGACTCCTCGACGCTCAGCGTCGCCATGTTGACCTCGGGTGGGAAAGAACAGCCCTCCGGGGCGAACCGCCTCATGTGGGGCGTGATTCAGGGCGTCATCGCCGGGATTCTCGTCATCCTCGGCGGGACGCTCGCGCTCCAGCAGGCGGCCATCATCACCGGCGCACCGGTCGCTATCGTCGGTCTCCTCGGTATCTGGGGCCTCATCAAGGAGTTCAGCAGCGAGTATGGTCGTGTTCTCGTTCAGGAGGGGGCCGCCGTCCGGGGCGACGACTCGCTCATCTCCGGCATCGGTGAGGGCGGCGAGTCATCCGGCTCATCCACCACAGAAGACGACTGAGACGTCAGAATTACTTATTTGTTGAGTGTCACGGTGTTGTACTTCCGTCTGAAATACCCGCCGACCCCGTACGGCTCGATATCCACCGAGTCGTACCAGAACCGGTCGGTTATCTCGTGATACACCGGAAGGTTCGCTACGGCTTGCCAGTTCGCTTCCTCCATCGTGATGGCGGCCTCGTTTCGAATCCGTTCTGCGCTCTCAGTCGGCGCGGGATGACTCTGGATTTTCTGCCACGCCTCGATGGCGCGTTGGGCCGATTGCGTACTCGTTGGCCACGCATTGTACGATTCCGGCTCACCCTTCTGTGGGTCGGACGTCTTCGGGTTGAGGTGTTTGACGAACGCGCTCGGTGACGCCCACGGAACGATCCACCCGAGCGAATACGCTTCGACGTTCAACCGCTGGACGCGCACCAAAAGCGTCGAGAAATCCGCCTGTTCGATGTTCAACGTGACGTGTGCGCTTGCGAGTTTGGCGCGCAGATTTTGAGCGATTCGCTTCCACGTCTTGCTCTTGTACAGCGTGAGTGTCAGTTCAAACGGGTTGTCCGGTCCATAGCCCGCTTTTTCCATGACTTTTCGGGCTGCATCGATGCGTGTTTTGTTGTAGCCATACGGATATTCGGATTTCGCGTGTTTTTGGGCAGCGTTCTTCGTTCCCGGAAACACACGCGGAATCATGTAGTGGTAGGCGGGCCGTCCACGGCCTTTGAAGACCTCCTCGACGGCGAGTTGCTGGTTGAGCACGTACGCGACGGCTTTGCGGACTGGCGTCGGGACTGTCGGCATATTGAACCCGATGTAAAAGACCGATAATGTCGGGACGGCGAGGTAGTTCGCCGTCTCGCCGTTGCGAAGCGGCCCATAGGTTCCGTGCGTTCGCTGTTTGTCATCGACGCGCTCGACTGAAACCTTCGATGGGTCGTACTGGGCGGTCGGAAGGGTGAAAATATCCGCGTTCCTGTTCATCGCGTAGTTGTACACGGCATTGTCATTCGAGAGTATCTGCCAGTGAACCCGGTCGATTTTCGGTCCCTTCCCGTGGTAGTTCTCGTAGGCGGTCACAGACGTCTCGGTACCCTGTTGCCACGATTCGAATGTAAACGGGCCGGCCCCAATCGGCTTTTTACTGGCGAATTTCGCATACGGCATTTTCCCCTTATAGCCTTTGATGTCGCCGACGATGCCCTCTGGAACGGCGGCGAACTCGCCGTTTGCAAGCACCTGAAGCGTCGAGGCGAACGGTGCTTGGAGTTCGATTTTGAGCGTATAATCATCTACGGCTTCGACGGCCAACGAATTCGG
>DASSKS010000128.1:0-3693 GCA_035690245.1 Halococcus sp.
CGGGCGAACTACCAGACCTCCTCTCTGTGGAAGACGTTCGCGGCGACCTCCACACCCATAGCGATTGGTCCGATGGGGGAAATACCGTAGAGGAGATGGTCGCGGGTGCAGTCGAATTCGGCCACGACTACCTCGCCATCACCGACCACGCGAGCGGGCCGGGCATCGTTTCCGCGACCGGGCTGTCCGATGACGAACTCAGAGAACAACGCGAGGCAATCGAGGGCGCCGCGGCTGAGGCCGACATCGAGGTACTGGCTGGTGTCGAGGCGAACATCGATTCTGAGGGAGGGATTTCGGTCGGTGAGGACGTTTTAGCGGAACTCGACATCGTGGTGGCCTCACCACACAGCGCGCTCGACGGCGACGGAACCGACCGAATCATCCATGCTATCGAACATCCTCACGTGGATGTCATCGGCCATCCAACCGGGCGCTACCTGAACCAGCGGGCCGGACTCGACCTCGATTTCGAGACAGTCGGAAAAGCCGCCGCAGAACACGGCGTCGCCCTCGAAGTAAACGCGAACCCGCGTCGGCTCGACCTCTCGGGGGGCGCAGTCAGAACGGCACTCGAAGCCGGTGCCGTAGTAGTAATCGACACCGACGCCCACCGACCGGGAAACTACGAACTCCTCCAGTATGGGGTTCACACCGCCCGTCGTGGCTGGGCCGAAACCGAGGATGTGCTCAACACTCGTGATATTGAGGGCCTGTTCGACTTTCTCTCGTGAAATTCCTGCTCGATGTAATGGTGGGGAAACTCGTGGTCTATCTGCGGATGTGCGGCCACGACGCGGCCTATGCGCTCGACCGCGGTCTCGAAGACGACGACCGTCTCCACGACCTCGCCCGCAAAGAGGAACGCCTGCTCCTCACCCGTGGCCGGGACCTCGCGGCGCGGGCTGAGCGGTCGTTGTTGCTCACATCGCGCGATATCCGGGGACAGCTCCGTGAACTCGCAGCCGCCGAGGTTGACCTCGCCCTCCCCGACGAACCGATGCGCTGTGGGCGGTGTAACGGTTCCCTCGAAGCCGTCGAGAAAGACGAATCCACCCCTGAATACGCACCAGACCCGAGAGAACAGCAGGTATGGCGATGTATCGAGTGCGGCCAGTACTTCTGGAAGGGAAGCCATTGGAAGCGAGTCGAGGCGACGCTTTCTGAACTCGATTAAAACGGTGCGTCGGGCGCGTCGCCAGCCGGAATATCGTCTGTCGTCGCGCTCTCGTCCGTGGTTTCGATGTCGCCGTTCCACGCTTCGAGACCACCGGCGAGACTCTCGACACGGGCGTCGCCGATGCTCTCGGCAGAGTCGAACAATCGCACGGCCTGCAAACTCGCCTTGCCGTGCGGACAGACGGCCACAATACGCTCTGCATCGGCGAGACTTTCGACTCGTTGAGTGAGTTCAGCGAACGGGATGTTTTCGCTCGTCGGGATGTGTCCGCGCTCGAAAGCCGCCGCAGAACGGATATCGACGACGCGCACCGGTTCATCGGTGTCGAGCAGCGCATCGAGTTCGTCGGGCGTGATTTCGTCGCTCACATCCTTACTACTCGACCCATATGAATAAATCCGCTGTTCGACTAGAGCAGTCCCTCCTCGCGTGCAAGCAATAGCGGCGTGAGCACCCAACCCGTTACCGGCGGTTCGCGGGCAGCGTCGAGTGCCTCGGCGACCGGTATCTGCCGCTCCGAGAGGCACTCTCCGGCGTCTGGCGCTGGCTCTCCGGGGCGCAGGTCTCTCGTGTAGGCGACCCAGCGTGTGCGTTCGACCCACCCCATCTGGGCGATACGACGCGAGTATCTCGACCTCGCGGGTACGGTAGCCGGTCTCCTCGCGGAGTTCTCGGCGAGCGGCCTCTATCGGCGTCTCATCCGATTCGATTCCACCTCCGGGGAGGTCCAACGAACGAGTGCCGAGCCGCGGACGGTACTGTTCGATGAAGACCAATTCGTCGGCATCGGGGTCGTGGGCAAGGACGGCAACCGAGTCAGGGACCACTACTGTATAGTACCGAGCGGGACCATCGGGGCGTTCGACTCGCTCAGAGACAACGTGAAACCACGGACACTCCCATTCGACCTCGCGGCTGCTGCTCGACCATCTGGAACTCTCAGTCATATATAGCCGTCGGCCTCAGCGAGCAGCAGTCCCTCGATGGTGGCGTCGTTTGTGGGTTCTCTGCGCGCCACGTCGAACGCCTCATCGACCGGAGCAGACGTAACAGTCAAAAACTCGTTCTCGTCGAGGTCACGTTCGGTGAGCGTCAGCCCTTCGGCGAAGACGACGGCCCGGCGGTGACGAAGCACGCCCGTCGCCACCCAGTAATCTTCGAGCAGCGAGACCCCTGACGGGTCGAACCCAGTTTCCTCGCGGAGTTCGCGCGCACCCGCCGTCGTGGCCGATTCACCGTCTTCGACAATACCCGCGGGGAGTTCGAGACACTGCTCGCCGATGGCCGGGCGGTACTGGTCCACGAACACCACTTCGTCATCCGCGAGTGCCACGATGACGACCGCTTTCGGGAGTTCGGCCCAGTAGTATTTTTTCTGGGTTCCATCCGGCTGTTCGACGAGGTCGTACCCACCAGTGTACCAGCCAGTTTCGTATTCGACTGCTGATTCGATGACGGACCACTCGTGTCCCGTGTCCTCGTTCATGAGTCATCTGCGTCCGCTGGCGGCTAAACAGTGGCGTTCCCGGCGGTTCTCTGAGCAGAAGACTCTCAGAGTGATTCGCGGTAGATTCGCCCGAACGCCTGCCGGCGCAGCGTTTCGATTGCTGCGCGTTCCTCGTGAGCGAAGGTTGCAGCGACGGCAGTCTCGGCGAAGGGCGCGACGTGCCAGACGATTCGCTCGACGTTCTCGTTGCCGACGACGTGTGTTTCGTAGTTCGGATGGCCTGCTTGCCAATCCTCGAAGTCCTCGGCCATCCCGATATGGACTTCGAGCAACGAGGCGAACAGCGCGTTTCGTGCCCGCTCGACCACTTCACTTGTTACGCGCTTGTCGTACTCTGTCTTGTCGAACTCCATCGCCACCGCCACCTCTCTGACGACGGTTTGGGCGGTCGGCCCGAGCAACTCACTCCGCTCGCGCACCGCTTCTTCACTGGCCGGCGAGAAGCCCCCTTCGGTGTGCATACTGCTGGTTCGACCGGCGGGTAGTTACTCGTTTCCGTCTGTGTCACTATCGCTCTGTGCCTGCCGGGTCATCTCGCGGGCCTCCTCGATGGCTTCGGCTGTTTCTGGGTCGAGGTCCGGCGTGTGTGTACTCGGTCTGTGGGTCTGCTCCTCCTCGAAGAGTTCGCCCGAGCGAGGTTCGTCGCGGTGGTCGTGGCCGGTCGTATCCTCGAACACCTGTGGGAATTCGACTTCTTCGGCGTACTCGACCACTCGCTCTGCGAGTTCGTCCTCGCCTTCGTGTTCCCACTCTGGAGTGTGTTCATCGAGCCACGACTCGTGTTTCTCATTTCCGAGCAGCGCGGTAAAGGCCAGATGGTTGGCGAGGTGGCGCGCGTCGGCTTGGGGTGTCTCACAGACGGGACAGGCATAGCCCATAGTACCCAAAGGCGTTCCACGCGCTTTTATCCCGCGTTCTGGCTCTCTGAGCCATCCGTATCGAGCGACTCACCACACCACTGACAGAAATCGTACTCGGTATCGGTTTTGCGGCCACAGTGCGGACA